>CAWWCX010000205.1:0-7456 GCA_963935445.1 uncultured Roseibacillus sp. | reverse complement strand
ATCTAGTACGGTCTCGTGGGCTCGGAGATGTGTATAAGAGACAGATGCGTGAGAAAACCGTCCTGGTTCAGGTCCATCCGCGCGAACATCACCTTCAGGCGCTCGTCGCTTACCCCCTTCAGTCGCGGATTCCTGCAAAACTCCGCGAAACTGATCTTCCCGTCACCGTTCTCGTCACCGCGCCGCGCCGGATGTGGCGCGCCCTTGGGTAGTTCTGCACGAGTGATGTTTCCATCCTTGTTCTTGTCCAGATGATCGAAAAGCCGCCTCTTTCCCTCCGCTCTCAGGTTCCTGGTTTTCTCGGCAGAAGCGAACTCCTTATAGGATATCTTCCCATCCATATCCCGATCATAGCTCTTCATGAACCGGTCGCTGAGCGGACCTCTCCGCATCCGTTCGATCCTGCTCCCAGGCTTGCCCCCCCGCTCCCGGGCCTCCCCTTTCGCGGCCTTCGTCCGGGCGCCGTCCTCCGCCTCGCTCGTCATGACGAACGATACTCCCAGAAGGAGCACGAGAGGGCTGAGAAGATTTTTCACGGCTGCAGGTTACTGGATCAGACTTGGCTGGCGACGTCAATACGCACCCCGTTTGTCTAATAAACCCCTGGGACCGGAATTGGTTTCAAAGGTTGGAAGGATTTGACTGGACCGATTCGCCCCTGCCGCTAGCAGAGGGTCTTTCCAGATGCATATCGCAGAGATTCTCCGCAAGAGCCGGCCATCGCTCTCCTTTGAGTTCTTTCCTCCCAGGTCAGAAAAGGCGGCAGGCACCCTCTTCGATACCATCCGCGAACTCGAGAAACTGAGGCCGGACTTCGTAAGTGTGACCTATGGCGCCGGCGGTTCAACACGCAGCCTCACCCACGACCTGGTGCTCCGCATCCTGCGCGAAACCTCCATTCCAGCAGTTCCCCACCTCACCTGTGTCTCTCATTCGGAAGAGGAGATCGAGCAGATCCTCACCCGCTATGCACAGGCGGAAGTCGGGACTATCCTCGCCCTTCGCGGGGACGCTCCGCAGGACCACCCATCCTATGACCGGTCCTCGGACGCCTTTCCCTTCGCCTCGGACCTGGTCTCCTTCATCAGGAGGTTCAATGAGGGGGGAGCTCATCCTGCGGGAGGCTTCGGGATCGGAGTGGCCGGTTTTCCCGAGGGGCATCCTGAAACGCAGAACCGAATGAGGGAGATGGATTACCTCAAGAGGAAGGTCGACGCCGGTGCGGACTATATCTGCACCCAGCTCTTTTTTGACAACCACGACTTCTTGGATTTCAGGGACCGCTGCCGCCTCTCGGGGATCACCATTCCGATCATCGCTGGAATCATGCCTATTACTACTTCCTCCGGAATGAAGCGCATGGCGGAACTCGCCGCGGGAGCCAGGTTCCCCGCCAAATTACAGCGAAGGCTTGCCGGGCTCGAGAGCGACCCGGAGGCCTTTTCCGCAGCGGGCATCGCCTACGCTACTGAGCAATGCCGGGAACTGGTCTCCGCCCAGGTGGAGGGACTCCACTTCTATACCCTTAACAAGAGCGGAGCGACGAAGCAGATAGCCGCCGACTTGGATTTCCCGGGCTCATAACCCGGCTCGAAATCAGTCCCCCCATCAATCCTTGGCGTGCAGCAGGATGGTCTCGGCGACCTCGCTTCCAGCTTTCCCCAGCGCGTGGTCGAGCTCAACTCTCAACCAGCGCAGGTTGTTCTGCTCATTGATCGGGTACAACTCTGAAAGTTTTTTTGATCTCTCGGCTTCAAAAGCCTTCGAATGCAGACCGAGCCTGAGCACGCCCACCAGGTGCGGCACACGACGGAATCTCTTGCGGGCCTCCTCCTGCCGCCGTCGCACCTCAAGACCAAAAACCTCTGACTCAAAGATCGTCTGGATTTTCTCCAGGCTGTCTGTGGTCCCTTCCCGCGCCTCCTTGACTGCGTCGGCCAGGTCGAACTCCTTCACTTCGTCGCCATCGGCACCCGGGATATTTGCCGGCCCGGGAGCCTGATTCTCCGGGGGGGCCTCCCCATGCTGCTCCAGGTAGATGGCCGTATCCACCTCCCGGGTGCTCGGCGGACGGGAGATGAACTCTCCCTCCAGGCTCATGTGATTCTTGGCCTCCAACTTGATATCTGTAAAGGCCGCGACCCTCTTTCCGGTCTCGAAGCTGAAGCTCCCGGAGCGGAAGCCTACCTTCTTGTAACTCCGATAGCGATCCACCAGAGAGACCGCGTCGAGGAGTCGGATCTCGTCACGAATTACGATCTCATCATCCGGCCCCAGGACGATTTCAGCTGACATTGTCACTCCGCTAGAACTGTAGGGTGATCCACCCAGAGTGAAATCACCCGAAAGCTGTCCCCCCACGAAGGATTGCACCTCTGATTCAAGGTAAGCGTCAAAAGGAAGGCTCTTCATTGTTCCCGAACCCGTGATCTGCGGATCTGATATGGGTCCCGTCACCTCGGCGGCGAAAGACAGCTCTCCTCCATCCCGCGTGAATTGCGCAGAGGTAACGTTGAGACCCTCGGAGGTCATCTGGCACTCCACCTTGACGATTTCGAGGTCCTGCAACCAGTTCTGCGAGAATCTACCTCCGGTGAAGGTCATACTCCACCCGTCCTCCTGCCGCATCGCCCGGAGGGAGGAATTCTCAATCCGCCCGGCGGTAACCTCCGAGTATCCCCAGTCGAGACTGACATCGAACACTTCCACCCGGTCAAAGGTATAACTTTCATTCCTTGCGAAGAGCGCGTCAAAGATCACCCCTCCACTGGAGTCCTCTGACCCGGATTTGATCGTGCCTTCAAGTTCCCCAATTGAAATGACTTCCCCGTCCCATTTGCCCACGACCCCGGACAGCAACCCCATCCGGGTCTTGAGGTCGCGGATCTTCAGTTTTTCATAAAACGATTCCGGGCTGCCGACCAGGTCGAGACTTGAGACCTCGACATTGCCCTGCTTCTTCTTGATGGGACCGACAGTCACCTCGTCCGCCGCAAGCGCACCGGACACCTTTTCAGTCAGGGCGGCATGAAACTTCGCGGAACCCGGACGACTTACCAGAATCAGGACACTCACCAGTGATGCCAGGAAAGCAAGAACCGAAAAACGTAGAATCATCCGGCCCAGCCATCCAAGGATCGTCGATTGCGCTCCCTGCACCGACCCCCCATGGGTCAACTGGAAAAACAGGCCCTGACTCGAAACCCAATTGCTCATCCGGGCCTGGAACTCATCGAGCTTCTGCTGGCTGATATTCATGTTGGGGAAATCCTGCGCGGAGGAGACCACTAGCGCCGGAATGCTTTCTTGCCAATCTCATTTCTGCCCGGGCCAGTCCGGTCGCCTTTTGCCTCGCCCCCGGCTCCCTGCTGTCCTATGCAACCGCTCGTGGAAGCTGATGCCTACAAGGTCAGACTCGAAATCTTCGAGGGGCCCCTCGATCTCCTCCTTTACCTGATCAAAAAGGACGAGCTCGACATCTACGACATCTCCATCGAGCGGATCACGAAGCAATACCTGAACTACATCGACACCTTCAAGCTGCTCAACATCGACCTCGCTTCGGAGTTCATCGTCATGGCCGCCAACCTGATGTACATCAAGAGCCGCACCCTTCTTCCCCGGAGCGAACAGCCTCCGGAAGAAGACTCGGACGAAGATGATCCTCGCTGGGAGCTCATCCGCCAACTGATCGAATACAAGAAGTTCAAGGACGCGGCGAACAGCCTCGCCCAGAAGGCCCAGCGACAGGAAGACCTCTTTGCCCATGCGCCAGAAAAAGCCCACGCTCCAGACCCCGCAACCGCTCCGCTGGCGGAAATCTCGATCTTCGACCTGATCCGTGCTTTTCAAGGGGTCCTCAAGCGATTCGAGGAAAGCCATGATCTCGGGGACATTATCGACGATCGCTTCACCGTGTCGGACAAGATGGACTTCCTGCTGAGCCACTTGAGTCCCGGCCAGAGCCTCGCCTTCACATCCCTCTTTGCTTCTGCCTCCACCAAGGCGGAAGTCATTGTCACCTTTCTCGCCGTCCTTGAACTGATGAAGCTGAATCAATTCGTCATCTGCCAGGAGCAGGTCCTCGGCGAAATCGAAATCGAGCGCCGCTCAGCCTCCTGAACGGTCCTGCAAAACCTTTTACGGAGATGGAACACCCCAGACGTGTCGCTCTCTTCGGTGGGACATTCGACCCGGTACATCTCGGGCATCTCACCATTGCCCGTACCGCAAAAGAGGACCTCGACCTCGATCAAGTTCTCTTTATTCCATGCCGTCAATCGCCCCATAAGGATAGACCGGCCCTCGCTGGAAACGACGAGCGCATCAACATGCTCGAACTTGCTCTCGCAGAGGAGCCCTGGGCCCACGTCAGCAAAATTGAGCTTCAGTCCAAGGCCCCCTCCTATTCCTGGCTCACCGCGGAGTCGATGTCCAGAATCCACCCCGATTGCCGTCTTTTCTGGCTCATGGGCTCCGATCAGTGGAGTGTAATTGACACGTGGAGCCGACCGGAGCACCTCGCCTCGATGGTCGACTTCATCGTTCACGACCGGAGCGGCACTTCGCGTCCAAGAACCGATTTCAAGGCGCATTTCATCTCGGGTGCCCATCCCGCCTCCGCCCATGAGATCCGGACCAGCGCACCGCACAACCTCCCCTCCCACTGGCTCCACCCCGCAGTGGCTGAATTCATCAGATCCCGGGGTCTGTATGGATGCCAGTCTTGACTTGCCTCTTTTCTCGCCTGAATTATTAACAAAGGATCAAGCTTCCCATGAATCTGCACTTCAACAGACCCCTCGTCTTCGCCGCCTTGCTCGGAGCCCCCTTGTCTCTCTTTGCGCAGGACGAAGAGAACACCCTTCCGGCAGCAGGCGAGGAGAGAATTATTCCACAGTGGCAGAAGACCTACGAGAATCTGGGCGCCGAAAAACAGCAAACATACCGGAAGCACATGGGAGAGGCCTCCCGCCTCTTTCGGCAGAAGCGTATCATTGAGGCGCTCAATTCCGTCGCCGATGCCCAGCGAATCTTTGCCGACGATCCAAGCGCCTTTAACCTGATCGGCGCCTGCCATGTGGAGTTCCGGAGCTTCGAGAAAGCGCGTGGAGCCTTCACAACAGCCCTTGAGAAGCAGAGCGCTTACATGGAGAACCTCCAGGGAGTGCAGGGTGATGCTCGCATCCGCCGCCTGGCACCGGTCATCAACATCCTCTTCAACCTGGCGGAAATGGATTTCGTAACCCGGCAGTGGCAATCCTGCCATGACCGCATCGAGAAAATCCTTCCGGACATGGACCCCGGCAATACCTCCATGATCCGCCTGATGGAATTCAAGTATCTCCTGTGCAAGATCAAGCTCGAGAAGCTTGACGAAGCCCGGGAACTTGCCGGCAAATACGACTATCTGGACGATTATCCGTTTTACTACTACGCGAACGCCGCCATGTCCTACCATGATGACAAGGAGGAGGACGCCGAACGCTGGCGCGGAAGTGCCCGCCGGGTCTTCCGCAGCCCCGCTGTTCTCGCCCCCTGGGAGGACACCATGATCGAAGCAGGTTACGTCAAGAGTTTCTACGGCGGCCCCGGGGAGTAACGACCCCGCCCCCTACACGGGCTGCACGGCGAGCAGGCCTTCCTCATTCAGCGGATAGGACTCCACCCGGACGAGGCGTATTCCGTAGAGCCGGGCAATCTCCGGAGCGTCCGACTGGTGATAAATCTCGTGGTAGTAAATCTCCTCGATCCCGTAGGCGCACAGAGTCTGCATGCAGGCTGTACAGGGCATGGTGGTCGTGGCAACCACCCGGGCTTCACCCCGCCGGAAGAGACTGCACAGATTAATCTCAGCATGCAGCATGTACTTCTGGCGAGCTTCCCGGTCATCCCAGAACCCGGATGGCGGATCATAACCCGGAGCCAGACCGTTGTAGGCCGTTCCGATGACCCGGTTATCGTGGTCCAGCGCGGCAGCTCCGACCTTGCGGTAGGGGTCCTCCGAGCGCAGAGACGCAACATGCGCCAGTGCCATGGCGTATTCCGGTATCCCCAAGCGAGTCCCCACGAGCGACAGTCAAGAACCTCACACCTGCCTGATCAAGGAAGATCATCGGGCCGGGATGGGAACTTTGCTCCTACCGCTTTTCTCCAGCTGGCGCTCCCGCGCCCCGGTCTTCCTTCAGCCAGGCTTCCAGCACGCTGGAGTCCGTCTCAGGCAACCGGCAGGATTTTCCCACGCAGTAGTAAACCGTCGTTTTGCCGGGCACCTTTTCCTCCAGTTTCCGGGTGAATTCTGAAACGGGCCCGGTATTACCGGTGACAACCAGGTTGTGCCGCAATCCACCCCAGGCCACCCGGAGGAACTCCTCCCGGGCCGCTTCTCCGACGATGGCAATACGGGCCGGCTTACCTACCATGAATTGCAGCGCTTTGAGTGTTTCCGCTAACTGGGTCGGAGTCTCTTTCAGGACGGGTGCGACGAGCCGCAAGGATTTTTCTGCCACTTCCCGGAAGTCCTCCCGCCCCGTGATCTCCGCCAGGACGGCATACTCGAGTCGCGCCACGGAACTGGGCGTCGGGGTAGCGGAGTCATAGTCGTCCTTGAGACGGAAGACGAGGTCCCCACGCTTCTCTCCGTCGAAAAAACCACCGTTCTGCTCATCATAAAAGAGGGCTCGGGCCTTCCCGGCGAGCTCAATTGCGAGGCCGAGGTAGGACGGGTCCAGAGTCGCTTCATAGAGCAGTCGAGACCCCCGGAGGAAGTAGAGGTAGCTTTCACTCTGCTGACTCCGGTCAACATGATTGTCGCGCCAGCGGTGGGAAAGCGTTCCTGTCTCGGAATCCCAGAGCTTCGCCACGACAAAAGCGTGAGCTTTCCGGGCGGCCTCAAGGTAGCGAGGCTGTTCCAGGGTTCGACCCGCCCGGGCCATCGCCCCGATCATGAGTCCATTCCAGGACGCGAGAATCTTGTCATCGGTGGAAGGCGGCACACGCCTGCCCCGAACTAACTTCATTTTTTTGACCGCCGCGGCCAGACTGGCTTTTTGCGCAGCAGTCCACTCCCCTCTGGGGTCGGCCCGGAACAGCACATTCTGGTCCTTAAGGTGATCGGGATCACTGTGGTCCACGAAATTTCCCTTCGCGGTAAAGCCAAACCAGCGCCTCGCCACCAGGAACTCCCCGTCAGTCAGAATCGCCTTGAGCTCCTTCTCGGTCCAGCACCAGAATTTCCCCTCCTTGCCTTCACTCTGGGCGTCCTGAGCGCTGTAGAAGCCCCCTTCTTCATGAGTCAGCTGATCGAGGACATACTCGGCGATCGCCACCGCTGTTTCCCTGAACTGGGGATCCTGCGTGAGCTGCCAGGCCATGACGTAGACATCCAGCAACTGAGCCTGGTCATAGAGCATCTTCTCGAAATGTGGAACCAACCAGACGGGGTCAACCGTATACC
>CAWWCX010000204.1:0-7482 GCA_963935445.1 uncultured Roseibacillus sp. | reverse complement strand
GAGCAAGGGCCTGAGCCCATCCGAACTGGCCACGGCCAAGAATGTTCCGGCCCAGCTTAAGGATCCTGCCGGGAATTATCAACTCGTAGCAGTCATCGAGGGAGAGGAGCCCAACCGGGCCCTGACATCCAGCCTTCAGGTTGTGGGGGCCCAGCGACAGCGCCTTCTCGGCCTCTCCGCCCAGTATGACCGCCTGCCGGCCTCCTCCCTGCAGCAACGGGAGCTGATCGCCGGAGAAATCCTCAAGGCCCGCCAGACCCTCGCAAGCAACCTCCAGTACATGGCTGCAAACTACGGCTATTCCCTGCAATACAATTATCGCCTCGTTCCCCATTCCGCCTCTCTCCTGCTCCTCTCCACTGGCGCAGACGGAACCCCCGCCACCCAGCTGGTTCACGAGTTTGATGACGCTGCATCGTACGAACGCTTCCAGAAAATGCGGGACGACTATCTCCTGCTGAGTGTCAACAGGACCACCCAGGACAAGGCCACTTCCCCGGATGGGGCCCCACCCGCCCAACCCGGTGAAGAACCAACCCCACCTGACACCGACGCCGCTCCCCCCGGGCCATCCGCGGAATCGTCTGACGCTGAGGCTGTGCATCCCGAGCTCAAGGCCATGCAGGAAATCCTGATCAGGGAATTTCAATACGATCCGAAAAAGAACCATCAGATCAAACTCAGGAAGACAGCTCTCTATGGCCGCGCAGGGAACCGGTAAGCCTGAGAATCCATGCCTCTTATTTAATTTCACCTCGGAATCTTCATGAAACGACAACTCCTTATGCGACTGGTTGTGATCTGGCTCGGAGCGCTTCTGGCTACCGGGACTGAAGCCAGCGCCACCGGATTGACCCTCGCACCCGTATCCCCCGTCTCCATGGAAGGGGGCAGCCCCCCTGTCTTCACACTCCCTTCGGTCAGGGCAAATGCCAATGGCTCCGGTGTCCTGAGACTCTTGAATCAGAATGCATCCGCTGCGCAGCTTACCCTCAGTCTCACTACCAGCAACGGAGCGTCCTCTTCGGTATTCACCATCTCCGAATTCTCCCGCCAGGTGACTGTCGGGGGAGCGTTTGAGGGAGAAGACGGCGCAAAGGATATCGTCATCAACTTCTCTCCCCCCGCGACCGGACTGCATGAGGCTTTTCTTACCGTGAGTCGGAACAACGACCCGACCAACGAGCTGCGCTACAGGGTCCAGGCTACCGGCATTGCTCCCCGGATCTCCGTGTTCACTCCCTCAGGAACAGCACTCGTCGAAGGCACGTCTTCCATTGTCACACTCCCTGGAACAGCAGTTGGGTCCTCTGCTACAAGCCGATTTCTGGTTGTGAACACCGGGGACCACCCTCTGGCCATTACCGGAATCACGACCACCGCGGGCAGCGACTTCACGGTTACTGAAATCCCAGCCACCATTGCAGCCAGGGCCACGGGCATCAACGGGTCGGCACTCTTCAGCGTCAACTTCACCCCTTCCGCAACCGGACTGCGAACCACGACACTGGAGATTCTCCACGATGACAGCAGCAAGCCCCCTTTCGTCGTGCCGCTCTCAGCTGCTGCCAGCGGTCCCCGCATCGTCGTCAGGGACCCGGGCAGCGATATTATTGCCCCGAATGCCGGAACTCCTCCCGAAGTAAACCTCGGCAATGTCATTTCATCCCAGGCATTCACCTTCACCATCGAAAACGGAGGGGACCGAACCCTGACCCTCAGCTCCATTACCACCACCGGCCAGCACAGCTCTGAATTTGTCGTCGGAGGCATCACGGCTCCGGCAACGATTGCGGCAGCGTCCGGTGAAACCACGCACTCCCGCACATTCACCATCACGTTTACTCCCGGCGGAAGCGGACAAAGAACGGCGACCCTTGAGATTGCGCATGATGATTCAGATGCCTCGCCCTTCCTCGTCAACCTGCTCGGAGCGGCCCGCAGTCCGCAGATTGTAGTAAAATCGCCGTCAGGAACCACCCTTCCCTCCACCCCCGCAAATCCTCCCGTCGTCAATCTCGGAAACACCAACCTCGACACGCCTTCTCCTCACGTCTTCACGATCGAGAACACAGGGGACGAGGCCCTTGCCATCAGCCGCATCAGCGCCAGCAATACCTCGGAATTTGCCGTCTCGAACATACCGGGCACCGTGACTGCCGCCTCGGGCTCTGAACCAGGGTCCGCAACCTTCACCCTGACGTTCTCTCCTGCGGCGATTGGCACCCGAACGACCATTGTCGAAATCGTCCACGACGATTCCGACGACTCTCCCTTCCGATTCGAGGTCTCCGCCGTTGGCACTCGGGCCGACTTCACCGCAACTGGCGTGGAGGTCACTGGCATACTCACCAACACGCCGGTCGGTGAGATCCGGGCGGAAATTTCCACGGACCCGGACTTTCTGGCCACCATCGAAACCCATGCGGGGGCCGCAACTGCCGGTTCTGCCAACGGAACCCGCGGCTCGGCCCGGTTTTCCAATCCGTCCGGCATCGTGTCGGATTCCAGCGGAAACCTGTTCGTGACGGACACTGCCAACAACCAGATCCGCATGATCGGCATCGATGACCAGGTCACCACGATCGCAGGAACGATGGGACTCACCGGATACGGCTTTCGCGACGGGGACGGCTCTCTCGCGCGCTTCCAACTCCCCACCGGGATAGCCCGCGACAGCGTGGGCAACCTCTACGTTGCCGATACCTTCAACCATGCAATCCGCAAGCTGACCGGAGCTCCCGGAGGAAGCTGGACAGTGACCACCCTTGCGGGAGACGGAAGCGCAGGCTACGTGGACGGAGAGGGACGATCCTCCCGCTTCAACCTTCCTCAGGGACTGACGGTTGACCCCTCGGGAAATGTCTTCGTGGCAGATACAGGCAATCACCGCATCCGGAAGATCACCCCCGATGGGAGGGTTTCCACCCTTGCTGGCACAGGGACTGCCGGAGCCACGGATGGCAATGCCGCGGTGGCCACCTTCGACTCACCGCTCAGCATCGTCCTTGATACACAGGGCAACCTCTATGTGGCCGATGGCGAGAATCACAAGATTCGCAGGATCGACTCATCGACAAACGTCTCCACGGTCGCTGGAGATGGCGTGCAAGGCCCCCCGACATCCAACCGCCTGAACTGCCCGACCGGGCTGCTGATGGTCAACGACGACACCATCTATTTTACGGACAAGCTCAATCATGCCGTTCGTAAGCTGACCCGGACGGGCGGCACATGGACGCTCTCCACCGTCACTGGCACCGGTCAACCCGGATTCACGAACGGACTGGAGCCCCAGGCAACCTTCCACCACCCGACTGCTCTCGCTCTGGATACCACCGGGAACCTGGTTGTTGCCGACAGCCGCAACAATTCTCTCCGCCGAATCATCCTGCGGAATGTATCCGTCCCCGCCACCCATGTGGGAACAACCGTCAGCGCATCCCTCGACGCCGGCCTTCTCGGAATCAATTCCTACCTCGATTATTTCGTCCGCTGGGTCGATACGAACTTCGATCCGATTGCAACAACCCACCCGGTAATCTCATTCCGTCTGGTCGATTTCCCGGAAGAGAGAAATCTCGAGGCAGCTGCAATTACGGACTCGGAGGCAACGGTCCGAAGTGAGATCAACCCCCGCGGGAGCGAGACCGACACCCGCTTCGAGGTTTCCACGGATCCCGGACTGCTTCCACCCCTCCAGGTCGATACCCTGCCCGGTGTCCGGGGCACTCCGAGGGGCATAGCCATCGACAACGCGGGCAACCGCTACATCGCAGACCAGAGCCAGCACCGTATCTGGCTGATCGACGCAAACAACAGCGCCCCTTCGATCCTTGCCGGCTCAGGAGGGGCCGGTTTCGCCGACAGCAATGGCAACCAAGCTGCGCAGTTTGACCATCCGGCGGGGATTGCGGCCGATACGAATGGAAACCTCTTCGTCGCCGACACCAGGAACCACCGTGTGCGAAAGATCGAAATCGCAACGGGAGCTGTGACCACCATCGCCGGCTCCGGCGTGGCCGGCTACCTGGACCACGAGGATGCACTGCAGGGAAAACTGCTTTATCCCACCGGACTCGCCGTAAACGGGGACGGGACGAAAATCTACGTAGCTGACCGTGGAAACCATCGAATCCGGGTCATCGAGCTGGGCGCCTCCCCGAGCCTTCATACGCTCGCCGGCTCGGGCAGTCCCGGCTCAACCGATGGCCGGGCAGACCTCGCCGCATTCAATTCCCCCACAGGCCTCGCAGCAGGGCCGGACGGAGCCGTCTACGTGGCAGATCGTGGCAACCACCAGGTCCGCAGAGTCACCCCCGGAGGCGACGTGACCACCATAGCGGGCGCCGGTGTCGCCGGATTTCTCGACAGCACCGAGGGACAGAACGCAAAGTTTGATCACCCTTCGGATCTCACCATAGATCAGACGGGTGTTCTCCTCATCGCGGACGCGGGCAACAACAGGCTGCGGAAAATCGCCCCCTCCGGAGCTGTCACAACAGTCGCCGGAAGCGGCCGATCCGGCCACCTCGACTCCACGGGCAGCCTCAGCCCTCCTGGCCTGGCAACCTTCCACAACCCCTCTGCGATCACGCAGCACGCTGGAACAATCTATCTGGCAGAATCCGGCAACAATACGGTGAGACTTGTCTTTCGCGGACCAGCCCAGTTCTTCCCGGCCACGGGCTCCCCCCTAGCGAGCACCACAACCAGCTTCCAACCAACAACCGCCTCTCTTTCTGCCCTTTCCCCGGGCACACCCTATTTCTACCGGACCATTTCCGAGAACGAAAGAGGCCGTACGATCAGCACGATCGCCAGCTTTACGACCCTGACCTCGCCTCAGCTTATGCTTGCAGACGACTCGACGGGACTCCGCCTCGAACACGCACAGCCGGATGCAGTCGACTTCGACAGCACTCCCGTCGGCATACCTACTTCGCGCACGTTCACCGTTTCAAATAACGGCCAGTCCGAACTGGTCATCTCGTCAATATCCGCACCCTCCGGCTACACCCTGCAGACGCCGGACACCCTGCCGAACGGCGCGGGAACCCTCCAGGGTGGAGAATCTGCAACCATCACCCTTACTCTCAATGCCGGAGCAAGCGGCAGCTTTCCCGGCACCCTCCGCATCAACAGCAACGACACCACCCCATCCTTTGTCATTCCGGTTACCGGGATAGCGCTCGACCCACCTTCGGTTACCAACCTCCTCCCCACAAACCGCACCCTGACCAGCGCCACCCTGCGCGCCCTGGTCAACCCCGAGGGAACCGGCACCACCGCCTGGATTGAATATTCCCGGGATCCCGGCCTCTCCGGGGTCGGGATCACCATCTTTGCAGGGTCAATTCCGGGATTCAACGGGGGACCCCGGCAGAACGCGAAATTCGATTCCCCGACGGGCCTCGCGCGGTCCGCGGCAGGGATCATTTACATCGCAGATACGGGCAACCATTCCATCCGTGCCATCGACTCTGACGGCACCACCCGGACCATTGCAGGAACCGGCACCCCGGGCTTCAGGGAGGGAAGCGCCCTGCTCGCCCAGTTCTCCTCCCCCACCGCTGTGACCGTCGCCACGGACGGAACTCTTTACGTCGCGGACTCCGGCAACCATCGCATTCGCTCGATTTCTCCAACCGGGGAAGTCAGCACCATCGCGGGCACGGGCGAAGCAATGTTCACCGATGGTGTCGCCGGCGCAGCCCGTTTCAATACCCCTTCGGGCCTCACCCTCGAGACGGACGACGTCCTCCACGTCGCTGACACACAGAACCACCGCATCCGGACCCTCACCCGGGATTCCCAGGGCGCTTGGACGGTGGAAACGCTCGTGCAACCCGGGTCACTTGAGGCACCGCAGCACATCCTGGTCGACAGCGGCGGCACCCTTTACGTGACCGAGACTGGACGACACGCGATTCAGCAGATCGACCGCGCCGGCGCGGTCAGCATCCTCGCTGGACGGCCCGACACCCCGGGCTACATCGACGCGTCAGGCGCCAACGCTCGCTTCAACCTGCCCCGTGGCCTTGGCCTGGCCCTGAGCGGACACATCCTCGTCGCCGACTCCTCCAACCATGCCATCCGGGAAATCGCCTCCAATGGGAGCGTCATCACCCTCGCCGGCACCGGACAACCCCGAAGCACGAATGCACCGGCAGGATCTCCCGAACTCGAATCACCAGTGGCGATCATCTCCAATGGGGAGGGCAACCTCCTCGCTTCCGAACCCACTTCAGGAACTCTCCGCCAAATTCTCTCCACGACCGTTGTCACCATGATCCCCGGAAGCCTCCAGGGCTCGTCTCCAATCGAGGTCACCCTTGACCTGGAGGACCTCGTTCCAGACACAACCTACTATTTCCGCGCGCGCGCGAGGAACTCCGCGGGAACAACGACTGACCAGAACATTCAATCCTTCGTCAGCCGCCCCCTGACTCCCTTTGAGACCTGGCAGGTGAATGAATTTCAGAATGACGCAATCAATCCCGTCATCGCAGGGGCGCAGGCGGACCCCAACAACGACGGCATCGTAAACCTGACCAAGTATGCCCACGGCATCGCCCCGAGAAGCCCCAGTTGCGAGGGCCTTCCCGTAGTCACTGTCAATCCCGCCAACGCCGTGATCACCTACACCCGGGATCAAGCGGCAACCGACATCGCCTACTCCATTCAGGAGAGAAACGGAGACGACTGGGTGGCGGTCGCCTCGGTCGTCGAGCAGTACGTCCCCCTGCCCGGCGACGCCGCCCGACCATGGGTTAACCCGGTCCGGGTGATCGCCTCGATACCCCGATCCACCGACACCTCGGGTACCGACCAGGACCCCCATCCTGCAACCGTCTACCGCTTGCTCGTCTCCTTCAAGACCCCCTGATTCCACCCTCGCTTTCCCCGAATCCATGAAGCCAATTGACATTTCTGCCCTGCTCGCTGCGGTCACCATCAGCGTGCTCCTCCTCTTTCCCGGTTCCCGGGCAAGCGCAGCCGTGGCCACCCAGAACATCTCTTTCAACGCTGGCTGGAATGCCATCTGGCTCGAGGTCGAACCCGTCTATCCCGAGACGCACGGCAGTAAGCCCGGAGAAATCAAGATGCCCGGCGATGTGTTCACTGATCCCAAGGTCACGAAGGTGATCACCCCGAACCCCTCCGCCGGAACCAACGAGTTCTTCGCCCAGACCCCGGGCGCACTTCCCCAGTCATTCGCACGGGACCTCTGGCAGCAGTGGACGCGCTCAAACCCTGTCACCAACGACAACCTGCGCATGGTAACGGGCAACCAGCCATACCTCATTCACGCATCCGCTCCCGGGGCAATGTCCGTCACCGGCCGGGTCCGGTTTCATCGCCCCGCCTGGATTGCGGATCGCTACAATCTGGTCGGGTTCGGACTGGCCGGCACACCGGCCTCACCGGCCCTGCCGACCTTCGCGGAGTTTTTCGAGCCCGTCAGCTCGACCCACCAGA
>CAWWCX010000203.1:0-7507 GCA_963935445.1 uncultured Roseibacillus sp. | reverse complement strand
CACACTGCATATCGTCGGCAGCGTCAGATGTGTATAAGAGACAGGAAGTGCTCGAAGTGGATGCCGCGGGCAGAAGTCGTGTTCCTCCGGCGCGAGGTCGACCGGGGTAGGATCGTTGTAGGCGGTCTTGGCCTGCTCGCAGCCGGGAGTGGCCCGCTTTCCGGAAGATCGACACAGACGGCATGGGCTGATTTCGACCGGAGGCTTGATATCAGAGAACCGATAGCGACCAAGGCGGTCCGCGGTTTTCATGACCCGCACCCAGATGGGAAGGGCGAGGTCTGCTCCATAGCCTCCGGGAACGATGGGCTGGGGCTGATCAAGGCCAACCCACACGGCACAGGTCAGGCCGGAGGAGTAGCCCACAAACCAGGCATCCTGGTACTCATCAGTTGTTCCTGTCTTTCCTCCGGCAGGCTGCTGGAAGCCGAGTTGGCGGCGCATGCTGGACGCTGTTCCCGCCTTGGTGGTCTGCTCCAGGATGGTGGAAGTGGTCCATGCGGACCCCTTCTTGTCGACAGCGAGGTAGCCGATTGGCTTGTGGGACCAGAGTTCGTTACCGTCTCGGTCCAGAATTCTGCTCACAAAATGTGGACCGTAGCGCGTTCCGCCGTTGGGAAAGATCGTGTAGGCGCTGGCGACCTGTTCGGGAGTGGCTTCCCAGGCTCCGAGGTAGGAAGAGGCATTGGCCGGGATTTCCATGGCGAAGGATTGGAAAGCCACCTTGCGGACGTTTTCCATGCCGGCAAAATTCCCGATGCGGACCGAGGATGTATTCCGGGACTTCATGAGTGCTTCCCGCGCACTGACCGACTGGTAGTATTTTCCGTCTGAGTTCTTGGGGTCCCAGTCTCCCGGGGCATGTTTGATCTGCCCGGGCTTGATCCTTGAATCATCAATGAAGGAGTCAGGGCGCATTCCCCGGTCGAATGCAGACAGGTAGACGAAGGGCTTGAAGACCGATCCGATCTGGCGCCTTGCGTGCAGGGCCCGGTTGAACTTGGACTCGTCGGCATCGCGCCCGCCCACGATACAGCGGATTGCACCGGTCTGGTTCTCCACCACCACCACGGCGCCCTGGAGGTAATCGGGTGCCTTGCGGGACATGGCGGGCAGGGACTGCCAGCGGGTGCGTGTGTTGTGGCGATATCCCGGTCGCCGCTCGACCTCGCTGAGCTTGGAATTCAGATGACGCTCGGCTGCCTGCTGCAGGTCCTTGTCAATGGTTGTGATGATCTGGAGACCGCCCCGCTGGACATGCTTCCGGTCGAGGTGTCGCTCGATATCGCGCCTGATTGCATCCATGGCGTAGCTGCCTTCAATGATGCGGCGGTTCTTGGGGCGAATATGGAGTGGTTCGGCCTTGGCGGCTGCGGCTTCGGACTCGGTGATGAAGTCGTGTTTCACCATGGAGTCGAGAGTGGAGTTTCGCTCGCGCAGGGTTCCCTTGAGATCTTCGAAGGGCGAGAACGCATTGGGAGCGCGGATGATTCCTGCCAGCATGGCAGCCTCCGAGAGCGTCAGGTCGCGGGACGATTTCTCAAGGTAGGCCCGGGAGGCGGCCTCGACGCCGTGGATGGACCCTCCCCAGAAAATGAGATTCATGTAGTGTTGCATGATCTCATCCTTCTCGTAGTGGCTCTCAATCCGGAAGGCGAGGGCGACTTCGAGGAACTTGCGGTCGAGGAGTTTCCATTTCGGGCCGTGGGTGGGAAGACGGTAGGCGTTGCGGGCCAGTTGCATCGTGAGAGTGGACGCTCCCTGGGCGAAGTGTCCTCGCTTGAAATTCTGCACGACGGCTCGGGCCACCCCGCGGGGATCCACGCCCGCATGCTTGCGGAAGTTCTTGTCCTCCCGTGCGAGAAGGGCCTTGCGGAAGTGGGGGGAGACCTCATCGAGATCCACGACATCACGATGGGCTCCGTGCAGGCGGCCCAGCTCCCTCATGTTGCGGTCATAAATGATGGAGCGCTCGGGCATTTCGCTTACCCGCTCCATTTTGTAAGGCAGTGCCCGAGCATAGTAGAAGAGGGCTCCGACGAGGAGCAGGGTGGCGATGGTGAGGCCGGCATAGCCTGCCGCCCGGACAGGAATCCTCAGAGGGACCGGCCAGGCCCGGGTGAGCCGGGTCACGAGCATGAAGGGCCAGAAGCAGAGCACAAACAGCGGGCTGCGCTTCCTGCCGGCTTTCTGCCGGCGCTGGGGCGCGGAACCACGGCCCCGTTTTCGGGAGGCCGCCGAACGCCGGCGGGAGCTTGGTTTTTTCTTTGGTGGGCGGCTGGCCATCCCTGAAAAAAGCGGGGTCCAGGATTAAGCGGTGATCGGTTCCATGTTGTGATCGGAGGAAAAAATGCCGTATTTTCCGTCAGACGAAAACCACGGCGATTGACGCTTACACGAGCACGAGCATATTTCAGACCGATGAGAGTAGCAAGTGTTCGACCTTCAATTGCGGGAGTTCTCGTCTCCGGGATCCTGCTTGCCGGGGGCGTTCACGCGGAGACCCCGGTGCAGAACCTCGCCCAGATCAAGGCTCTGGAGGGGGCGGTGCAGACTGTTGCGGAGAAGGGATTACCGGCCACCGTCTCGCTGTTTTCGGAGAAGAGCGAGTCTTCCGGAAGTGGCGTAATTATCTCCCGTGAGGGACTGGTGCTCACCGCGGGACATGTAGTGGATGGGCTGGATGAGATCACGGTGGTCTTTCCGGACGGCAAGCAGGCCCGGGGCAAGGTTCTTGGCTCCAATCGGTCCAAGGACGCCGCCATGGTGAAGATCCATGGTGAGGAGACCTGGCCCTTTGTGGAGCTCGGTGACTCGAAAGCGGTGAAGGTGGGCGATTTCGTGGTCTCTCTGGGTCACGCGGGTGGTTATGACGCCGTGCGCACCCCCCCGGTGCGTTTCGGGAGGGTGGTCGCGCTCAATCCTCTCGGCTTCATTGGGACGGATTGCACGCTGATCGGGGGCGATTCGGGAGGGCCTCTTTTCGACCTCGAGGGCAAGGTGATCGGCATCCATTCCTCGATCGGCGCAAGCCTGATGGCGAACAACCATACCGGGGTCCAGAATTTCAAGACCGACTGGAACCGTCTTGAAAGGGGGGACACCTGGGGACGTCTTACAATGAACCCGCTCATGAATCCCGACCGACCGGTCATCGGATTCAATGTTGACCGGGCCGTCCCGGGAGGGGTCCAGCTGGCGGAAGTCTACCCCGATTCCCCGGCCGAGGTTGCTGGGCTGCGGAGGGGGGACGTGGTAGTCAGTATTGACGGACGGGAAGTAAGGAGCCTGCGGGAGTTGCAGGGGATTCTTTCCGCGCGTGAGCCGGGAGACGAAGTGGAGCTTGTCTTCACGCGGGACGGTGAACCGAGCACCCGTTCCCTGAAGCTGGCACGCTTGGCTGATGTCATGCCCGAACAGGAGTAACCCCAGAAACCTGCAGTCATGAGATTCTCAGTTTCTTCAATTCTTGCTTTCGTGGCGCTGGCCCCCCTGGCAGGGGCGCAGTTTTCCGAGCAATCCCCTGAGGAGCAGGCCCTGCTGACCGGGCAGGCCAGTGCGCTTTTCAAGTCCCTTGTTCCTGCAGTGGCAGATGCCTCAAGCGGGGCTGTGGAGGTGCGGGTCTGGCGCAAGCGGGTAGGCTATGGCACCGTGGTGGCGCCGGGCAAGGTTCTCACGAAGTGGAGCGAAGTGCGGCGCGACGTGAAGAGCCTGAGCTGCCGGACGGGGGAGGATAAATGGCTGCCTGCAGTCGTGAGCGGGGTCTATCCCGATGCCGATCTCGCAGTTCTCACGGTGGAGGGGCTGAAGGCCAAACCGGTGACCCTCGGAGATGAGAAGACCTTGAAGCTCGGAAGCTTCCTGGCTCTTGCAAGGCCGGACGGAGAAGCGGCGGCCATGGGCGTTGTGAGTGTCCTGCCCCGCAGCCTGCGAAGTTCGGATCGGGCCTTCCTTGGTATCGTGATGGATCTTGAATTCGAGGGCCCGGGTGTTCTTGTTCGCCGGGTGGAGCCCGGGACGGGTGCGGCGAACTCAGGGCTTACCGAGGGAGATGTGATTGTCCGGGTGAACCAGCAGGTAGTGAACGGAAGCTTTGAGCTGGGAACGGTTCTGCAGCGCCTTGAACCAGGAGAGAAGGTGGAGATCACCTATCAAAGGGGTGACGCGCAGAAGACGGTTGGAGTGGAGCTGGGCGGCCGTCCGCGGGCTCCGCGTATTCCCTACAACCGCATGGAGCACATGAACAACATGGGAGGTCACCGCTACAGTGATGTGAAGGATGGATTCCGGAACGTGATTCAGTCGGACATGCAGCTCAAGCCGGAAGACTGTGGAGCACCCGTGGTGGATCTTGAGGGGCACACAATTGGGATCGCGGTGGCCCGGGCCGGGCGCATCAAGTCGTTTATTATTCCCGCGTCCCGTATCAGGGAGTGCCTTGCCTCGGAGCCGTCCAAGCCGCGTCCTGAGGACCTGGTCGGCGGTGAGCGGAATCGCGGGGTTGAGGTCGAAAACGAGGATCCCTTCGAGGTGATGCGCCGAAAAATGGAGGAAATGCGCCGCCTCATGCAGGAGATCGAGGACATGGAGAAGTAGCGCGTGTCCGCGCGAAGGGATGGAATGGATTTGCCGGATGTCTGAAGATGCAGGCCCTCACTCCGGGGCCTGTTCGAGCTGAGTTCGCAGGAGGTCGCGTTCCTGCCGCAGTTTCTCGTTTGCGGATTGCAGGTCGGCAAGGCTCCGGTTGGCATCGCCCAGTTGCTGGCGCAATTCGATTGCGACGGCCCGGGGCTCCATCTCCCCGGAACTGGTTTCGAGTTGTTTCAGCCGGGTGCGCAGGGTGTCGCGTTCCCGCAGAACGGATTCCATTTGCGCGGCGGGAGGAGAGGCCGGGGTCTCGGTCTGCAGGGCCTGGAGCTGGCTTTCTGCGGTGGCGGCCCGCGTGAGGGCTGCGGTGAGTTGTTGTTTGAGGGCCACGTTCGCAGTCGTTGTGCTGCCGTGAGCGGCCAGCTGATTGCTGAGATTGCGCACGGTATCCTCCGAGGTTTTGAGGTTGGCCTGCGCGGTAGTCAGCATGGTCTGAAGCTGGGTGGCGAGCGAGGCCAGCCTGGCAGAATCAGAGGAAAGACGGGCAGCGAGATTCTCAGGCGTCTCCCCGGGCGGTGAGTAGAGAGAGTTATTGGACGTAAGGGCCTTCTTCCGGTTCTCCAGTTCCTCGCGAAGCTGGCTGAGTTCGGAGTGCTCCCCGGAACTACCGCCTGTCATCTGGATAATAAGAAGAAAGACAAGGAGCACTGCCGCCCCAAGGATGAGGCCCACGATGAGATTTTGATTTCCGGCCGGAGTCGGGGCGGAGGGTGGAGCAGGGTCGCCGGGCGCTTGAGCCGGGCTTTCCGTTGGATCTTCATTCATGCGTGTATGCAGGTTGGGCGTGCCCTTGCGGGAGGCTCGTTCGTAGTGTGAAGGTATTAGCTAACCCTGATCGTGGAGCAGCGCAAGAGTGAGAGTGGAAGGCTTGGACTCAAGTGTTTCACGAGCCGCCCCGGGAGATTGCCCTGAAAGGAAAGGCCAGATTCAGGGCAGTTGAAGCAGTTCACTCGGATGATCGAGGAGGTAGGCGGGGTGCTCCCGTGCGAGAGATGCCCGTGAGTTCAGGCCCCAGGTCACAGCGACGGCCTCGATGCCGGCCTTGTGGGCCGCGCGAAGGTCGCGAATTTCGTCGCCGACATAGAGAAGGTCTCCCGGGCCCAGTTGGCATTTCTTCATGATGGTTTGGAGTTCGCGGGCCTTGCCCCTGAGGGTGCCGAGAGAGTGGATGAATGCGAAGTGGTTCCGCAGGCCGTGACATCCGAGAAAGGTGTCCACGTTTTCGGAAGCATTGGAGCTGAGAATCCCGAGGATGCGGGGTTGCAGTTGGAGCGCGGGAATGATCTCAGTCATGCCCTCGATGAGTGGCAGGCGGGAGACGTGTCGGCGCAGGCGTCGAAGGGCCGTGGCGAGGAGGCGGGGGACGCGATGACGGGGAACTTGCAGTCGCCGCAGGATCTCCCGGGTTTCCAATTCGCGGAACTGGTCGATCTCGTCCGGATGAACGGTCTGGAATCCCTGCTCCGCAGCGATTTTGTTGTAGATCGCCAGGCCTTCGTTGAGTGTGTCGGCGATGGTGCCGTCGAAGTCGAAGACAAGGGACCGTTTCAAGAAGCTGGGACGTTAGCGTTTCACAGGCCCATGAATGTTACGGGTGGCACAGGGCGAGGTTGGGATCTATATCCTCGTCGAGCTGGCTCCGGTAGCCACTTTGAAAACGCAGGAGGCCTGCGAAGGCAATCATGGCGGCATTGTCGGTGGAGAAGCGGGGTGGACAGGCGAGGAATTCCAGACCGTCCCGCGCGCAGGCTTCAGCAAGGGCGCTTCGCAGTGCGTTGTTACAACTCACTCCGCCGGAGAGGGTGACCAGGCTGCATCCACTCCCGTGCGCCGCGCGGAGGGCCTTGTTGACGAGGACATCGATAACGGCCTGCTGAAAGGACGCGCAGAGGTTTGGAATCTCCCGTGGCAGATCACCGGCCTTTGGCAAGGCGTAACGCACGGCGGTCTTCAATCCCGAGAAGGAGAAGTCGAGTTCGCGTGGTATGGAGCGTGGAAAATCGTAGGCGGTGGGATCTCCCTCGAGGGCGCACCTCTCGATTTCTGGTCCGCCGGGATAGGGAAGTCCCATAAGGCGGGCCACCTTGTCAAAGGCTTCGCCTGCGGCGTCATCGAGAGTACGGCCGAGGAGCTGGTAGTCCCCGACGGCCCGGGCATGAACGAGCATGGTGTGTCCTCCGGAGACGATGAGAGCGAGGTGCGGGGGGATGCCGGCAGGTGAATCGGCATGGATTGCCAGTGGGGAACTTTCCAGGAGGGGAAGAAAGGGAGAGAGGAGGTGGCCCTCCATGTGATTGATGGCCAGGAAGGGAACTCCGGCGGCCACTGCCAGGGTCTTGGCCATGCTGTGGCCGACGAGAAGAGAGGAAGCGAGGCCTGGACCGGCTGTGGCGGCAATGGCATCCAGTTGACGCGCGGAGAGACCGCTCTCGGCGAGAGCTCGCTCCACAAGGGGCCGCAGGACGAGAGCGTGGTTACGAGAGGCCACTTCGGGAACGACTCCGCCGTAAGCCCGGTGAAGCTCAATCTGGGAGGAAATCAGCGAGGTGAGAAGCGTTCCTGTTCCATCCCCGTTACGGTGGAGAACGGCCACGGCGCTTTCGTCGCAGGATGTCTCAAGAGCGAGGAGAGTTGCCGAATTCATTGTTCCAATGGGTCCATTACAGGAGCGATGACCGGCGCATTCCATGCCTTGAGGTTCTGCTGCTCACCGGAAGCAAGGGGGGGCTGGCGGAGGAACAGGTGGAGAATGGGGTGGTCCCGATTCGAAATCTGCACTGCGAAGCGAGGGGGAAGCTTTGCGGCCCTGAAGGGGCGGGAAGGCCGGGCGCTGTCTCTTATACACATCTGACGCTGCCGC
>CAWWCX010000202.1:0-7554 GCA_963935445.1 uncultured Roseibacillus sp. | reverse complement strand
ATCTAGTACGGTCTCGTGGGCTCGGAGATGTGTATAAGAGACAGCCCATATTGCTCCCGTCCGGACCACCCCGGTGCCCCCACGACACGATTGCCTCCTCGTTACCGATGGCCGGATTCCAGACCCAGGCTGCCACAGTGTGCGCCTGATTGCCCGAGATCCCAGCCGCGACCATATCGACCGCTGATTTCATCTTCTGCCCGCCAAACTCGAGACCCTGCACCTGGATAGCCGCGTTGTTGTTCGAAGGCTGACTGGCAGTGACCGGCGCCCCGACGAGCGCGGTAAAGTTCCCCGCGGTTCCCGGATTCGGAAGAGCGTTCACCGTCACCCCGTCATTAAGTCCCAGCGTAGTTGCATCAACTACCACCACCGCGTCAGCATCAACATTAGGAGCATCGTTCGGATCATTGGGGTCGGTCCCAGCAGCCACTTCTTCTCCGTCAGTCCAGGTATCGTCGTCGCTGTCGTCATCAAAGGGGTCAGTCCCCTCATCCAGCTCCTCGCCGTCCGGGAGGCCATCCCCGTCGCCATCAGGCACCAGGGGATCGGTCCCGGCGTCGGTAGGACCATTGTTTACTCCGGTGCCGGTCTCCGCACCGTCATTTAATCCGTCCCCGTCGGTATCTGGGTTCAACGGATCCGTTGGAGCAGGCTGCCCCCCGTCCATGCGGTTGAGCTCGTCCCCGTCATTCACGTTGTCGCCGTCCGAGTCGGCATTGCAGGGATCGGTTCCAGCGGCGATCTCTTCCGCATTGGTAAGACCATCCGCTTCCAGGTCCACGTCGGCATCGGCGACATTCTTGTCCATGCAGGCGTAAAGGTCTTCGATGGCATCCGGAATACCGTCATTGTCGCTGTCGACGGGAGCCACCCCATCGATAAAGATGGTCTTTGTATCATCGAAGAAGGCCTGTACTTCTTCATCACTCAAGGCCACATCCTGAACCTGCACCCTTGCAATGATTCCGCTGAAGGGAACCGGGGTACCGGTCTCATCTGCGGCTTCACTTTCCGATCCGATGAAAATGTGGGTGGCCGAACCATCATTGAAGGTTTCGTGAGGCACGAGGGCCGCGATACCGGTCACGTCGGAATTACTGGATACCCCGTCGATGTAGGCCTTCTGGTTACTGGCTCCATCATAGACGTAGGCCAGGTGGGCCCATCGTCCACTGGTCGCATTGATGTCGGCGCCCTCGTTCCCGTAGCCCAGATCGGGTCCGCCCCAGTGCCCCACCGCCCCGAAACTCGGGTGCGCGCCCTGGTGGAACCCCATGTTAGAGCCGTCAGGCCCTCCACGATGGCCCCATGATATGATCGCCTCCTCATTGGCGATGGCCGGATTCCAGACCCACGCCTGGACCGTGTAGGCCTGGTTTCCAGAAATCCCCGCGGTCACCATGTCGACCGCCGATTTCATCTTCTGCCCGGAGAATTCCAGCCCCTGTACCTGCACACCGGGATCGTTGTTAGAGGGTTGGCTCGCCGTGACCGGGGTACCAATCAAGGCGGTGAAGTCACCAGCGGTGCCGGGATTTGCCAGGGTGTCGACGGCAGTTCCGTCGACGAGACCAAGGCCGGTGGCGTCTACGTCGACCACGACCGCGGCCGGCGATCGGAACGTCCCGGTGGTCAGGTTCAGTAGCGCACAGAGGGCGAGGATTGATCGCGTTTTCATCATAATTCTCGGAGTAAAAGAAGGGAACTGGGTGAGGGAGCAGTGAGATCCACGGGGATCGCCTCTTCGGTCCTGTTCTCTCGAAAAAAAAGGGCGGCAAAAACATGCCGCCCCTTGGTCAAGAAACAAACCTGCCGCGTTCTAGCGGCGGCGGCGAAGCCCGAGAAGGGTCAACAACCCTAGCATTCCCAGAACGGCACTGCTCGGCTCCGGTATAAACTGGGCCGCCTGAGCTCCGAACAAGCCCGCTACGTCCGTATCGCTGAGGGCTGTGTCCGTGACATACCAGCGGGCAATGGTCCCGCTGAAGGGAATGGGGGTGTTGTTATCATTCCCTGCATCACTCTCCGAACCGAGGTAGATGTGGGTCGCGGAGCCGTCATTGAACGTCTGGTGCGGGTCCAGGCTGATCCCGCTTTCCGTGTTGCTGAGAACCCCGTCAATGAAGACTCTCTGGCTTCCGGACCCGTCATAGACATAAGCGAGGTGGGCCCAGCGCCCGATGGTGTCATTGATGTCGGCACCGTCGTTTCCAAAGCCTATGTCCGGGGAACCCCAATGCCCCACCGCACCGAAACTCGGGTGGGTCCCCTGGTGAAGCCCCATGTTCGCACCATCCGGACCTCCCCGGTGACCCCAGGAAATGATTGCCTCTTCGTTGCCAATGGCCGGGTTCCAGACCCAGGCTGCCACAGTGTGCGCCTGATTGCCCGAAATCCCGGATGCAGCCATGCTGTTGGCGGATTTGAATTTGTTGTTCGCGAACGCAATCCCCTGCACGGAGCCAACCCCGTCATTCCTCGGATGAGTCGTGGTGCTGGCGTTACCGATCAGGGAGGTGAAGTTCCCGGCAGTCCCCGCGTTGTTCAGCGCTCCAACGCCACCAGCCGCGATCCCAGTGGCATCAATATCCACGACGACCGCTGCAGTGAGCGTATTGGAAAGCGCCATGGAAATTCCCGCGAGTGCGATAAATTGGGTTTGAACTTTCATGAGCCCGACTATTACGGTCCAGACTTCAGGATTTGGCAACTTCATTCGGCATGACGAAGATAGCACATCCGGACGATAATTTTAGCGGCTGACAGAGCTGCTCAACACCCTGATGATAATTGCCTTACCGTCGCCCGTGCGGGCGATGACCCAGGCCCCCGAAATACTTGGAATAATGCCCATTTCCCATGGCTCTCAGGCTCGCTTTCTTATCCTGGCAGGCTCGCTGTTCTGGACCAGCGGCTGGGCCGCACCAGCTTCGCTGAAACTCGCTGACCGTTCAAAGTCAGGAGATCCCAAGCAGTTGTTTGTGTCGCTGCCCGCGACTCTGACCGGAATCTCTTCGGTCAATCCCATCGATGTCAGCCATCCTCTGAAACGCCTCTACACCTCGGCCTTCGCGGGAGGTGGACTGGCCGCGGGCGACTTCGACAGCGACGGCCGTTGCGATCTCTACTTCGTCTCGGGACCGCGCTCGAATCGCCTCTACCGCAATATGGGAGCAGGCAAATTCGAGGACATTACGGAGCCGGCCGGCGTCGGAGGCGGTGACTCATGGGGTGCCGGTGTGGCCGCTGTCGACCTGGATTCCGACGGTGACCTCGACCTCTACGTCTGCAACTACAGCGCTCCCAACCAGCTCTTTCTCAACGACGGTCACGGCCGCTTCACGGAATCGGCCGCCCGTTTCGGACTCGACCAGCAGGGGGCCTACCTCATGCCTGCCTTCGCGGACTACGACCTCGACGGCGACTTGGACGTCTACCTTCTTGCCCAGCGTTTCTACCGGGCGGGCGGACGGCCCAAGCGCCCGATCACTGTCTTCAAGAATGGCAAGCTCCAGGTTCTCCCCGAGTTCGCGGACTACTACGGCGTGACCGTCCAGGGGAACAATAAGCAGGTCAACAACGTTGGCGCAAAGGACAAGCTGCTCCGCAATGATGGCGGACGCTTCGTGGATGTCACTGACCGGGCGGGAATCTCGGACGGTCGATTTCACGGAAACTCCGCCACTTGGTGGGACTTTAATCACGACGGTCTTCCGGATCTCTACGTGGGCAATGACTTCCAGGACCCTGATCTCCTCTACCGCAATAATGGCAACGGGAGCTTCACGGAGGTAGCCCGTCAACAACTCGCCCATACTACCTGGTTCACAATGGGAGCGGACTGCGGCGACTTCAATAATGACGGGCGCATGGACCTTCTGGTAGCCGACATGGCCGGGACCACTCACTACAAGTCCAAGACCACGATGGGGAACATGGGGGTCAACAACTGGTTCATGCAGACCGCAGACCCTCCCCAGTACATGCGGAACTGCTTCTATGTAAACACCGGCAGGGGTCGTTTTCTTGAGACCGCCTTTTCCTCCGGACTGGCCTACTCGGACTGGACCTGGGCCGTGAAAGCCGGGGATCTCGACTGTGACGGTCGCCTCGATGTCTTCCTCACCAACGGCATCACCCGCAGCTTCAACAACTCCGACAAGCCCCTCGATCTGAAAAAACTTCACGGAAACACCGAGTGGGACCTCTACGAGGACACGCCTGCCCGTCCCGAGAAAAACCTCGCTTTCCGCAATCTGGGTGGTCTCAAGTTCGAAAATGCCAGTGATTCCTGGGGCCTGGGCATGCTGGGCATCAGCTACGGCGCAGCCTGGTTCGATCTTGAGGGCGATGGGGATCTGGACCTCGCCGTGGCCAACCTCGACGCCCCCCCCGGGATTTTCCGTAACGACCTGCAGAATGGCAACCGCGTGGTTATTCGACTCCGCGGTTCCGGAGGCAATCAAAGTGCAATCGGGGCCTCGCTCAAGGTGCGCACCTCGGCGGGCGAGCAAATCCGCCAGTTCAATCCCATGCGCGGCTACTGTTCCTGCGACGAGGGCCTCCTTCACTTTGGCCTCGGCGAAAGCAAAATCATCGAGGAACTCACCATCAACTGGCCGGGGGGACTTGTCTCCCGCTACGAAAATCTTGCCGTCAACCGGACCTACACGTTTTCCCAGGGTGAGGCCAGGACCTCCCAACCGGAAATCGAGAACCACCCACCGCCTCTCTTCCGCTCCAGTGACGCGCTTGCCGCTGCCCGCCACTGGGAAATGCCCTTCGACGACTTCAACCTGCAGCCCCTCCTGCCGAATCGACAGTCCCAGTGGGGCCCCGGTTTGGCCTGCGGGGACATCGATGGGGACGGAGACGAAGATTTCTACCTTGGTGGTTGCTCGGGATACGTGGGCACCCTGATCGTTAATGACGGCCAGGGCAGATTCAGGGCCAGCCCGTTCACCGCTGCGGAGGGTCACAAGCTCAGCGAAGATCAGGGTGCCCTCTTCTTCGACTTTGACGGTGACGACGACCTCGACCTCTTCGTGGTCAGCGGAAGCGTGGAACAGCCGCCTACCAACGGGGCCTATACCGATCGCCTGTATCTCAATGACGGCTCGGGGAACTTCGCCCCGGCCAGGTTCGGCGCGGTACCCCTCGATCCCCAAAGTGGGAGCGTGGTGACTGCCGCTGACTATGACCGCGATGGGGACCTCGATCTTTTCGTTGGTGGGCGCGTGCTCCCCGGAGCCTATCCGAACGCCTCCCGCAGCAAGCTCCTCGAGAACCGCGCGGGCAGCTTCAGCGACGTGGCCTTCAAGTCCCCTGCTCTTCTCCAGCGCCACCTTGTGACCGGCGCAGTCTGGTCTGACGCCGATAACGATGGCTGGATCGACCTGCTCGTCAGCACCGAGTGGGGTCCGGTCCGCTTCTTCCGCAATGAAAAGGGGAAACTCGTCGACCAGACCGAGGCGGCCGGCCTGTCAGAAGTGCTGGGCTGGTGGACCGGAATAAATGCCGCCGACGTGGACAACGACGGCGACCTCGACTACCTCGCCACCAACTTCGGGCTGAACACCAAGTACAAGGCCAGCCCCAAGGCTCCCGAGATTCTCTTCTACGGCGATTTCGAGGGAACCGGCCGCAACCGCATCGTGGAAGCGGGCTTCGAAGACGGCGTGTGCTACCCGCACCGCGGCTTCAGCTGCTCGCGCAACGCCATGCCCTTCGTGGGGCAGAAGCTCAAGAGCTTCCACGCTTTTGCCAAGTCGACTCTTCCCGAAATATACCCTACGACCAAGCTGGACAACTCCCTGCAGCTCAAGGCAAACACCCTCGCTACCGGCATCTTTTTCAATGATGGCAAAGCCCGCTTCACCTTCCGGCCCCTGCCCGGCCTCGCCCAGTCCTCTCCTTCCTTTGGCTCCACCATTTTCGACGCCACCGGCGACGGGAATCCTGACCTCTTTCTGGCCCAGAATTTCTTTGGTCCCCAGATCGAAACCCGCCCGATGAACAACGGTCTGGGGGTGCTCCTGGCAGGCGATGGCAAGGGAGCCTTCGCTCCTCTCTGGCCGGCTCAAAGCGGCATCCTGATTCCCGAGGACGCCAAGAGCGTGGCGGTCACCGACCTCGATGGCGACCAGCTCCTCGATCTCGCGGTGGCAGTCAACGACGGCCCGATGCGCACCTTCATCCGTAGCGGCGGAAGCGCTCCCTTCACTGTCGTGCTACGCGGAAACAAGGGCAACTCGCGTGGCATCGGAGCCCGACTCTCGATCACTCTGAGCGACGGCTCCCGGCAAACCGGCGAGATCCGGGCCGGATCTGGCTATCTCTCGCAGTCGCCCGCTCTCTTCACCTTTACCACCGCAGACGACAAAATCAGCCCGACGTCTATCACCGTACGCTGGCCGGACGGCTCGGAGTCCGTCGCTTCCGCCACGGGTGGCGAGCGAAGGTTCCTCATCGAGAAGCCCTAGCGGGCCCGCCCCCGGAGCTGCCGAACGCGGGCCAGCTGGCGCTGCGCCATCGTGGAGCCCGGGCTCTCCTTCAGGGCGTCCAGGAAGCGCTTCTCGGCCTCTTCCAGGTCACCCTGGTCGGCCAAATGAATCCCGAGGTTGATGAGGGCCGGCACGAAACGGGGCGCTGCCTTCACCGCCATCCGGAAAGCCTCGCCCGCCTCGCCCGGTTTCCCCAGGCGCTTGTAGGCCAATCCCAGGTTGTTGTAGGCATCCGCATTCGTGGGCTCCAACGCAACCGCCCGTTGCAGGGGCCCCACCGCTCCCTGCGCTTCGTTGAGTGAGAGATGAATTAGTCCGAGGTGATTGAATCCCTCCGCAAAGTCTGGATTGACCACGGTCTCGGCCCGGAAGTAGTTCCGGGCCAGTGCCAGCTCCCCCTTTCTGGCGTGCAAAAGTCCTAACGCATCGTTGACCGTGGGCAGTTCGGGATCCAGCTGCAACGCCTTGAGGAAGTTTGAACGTGCTTCGATCTCCCGGTCCTGCGCATCGAGCGAGAGACCCAGGTTGAGGTAGGCAACCGCGTAGTCCTCCCGCACCTCAAGAGCCCGGCGATAGGTAGCGACCGCCCTTGAGTGATCCCCCATGCGGGCGTAAACAAGTCCCAGGTTGTTGATCGCCTCCACGAACTCAGGACTGAGTTTCAGCGTTTCCGCATAGTGCACGGCCGCGCTCTCAAGGTAGCCACCATGCCACAGGTCCTGGGCAAACTGGAATCGTTGCGTGATCTCCAGCTGGTCGGACGCTTCCGCGACACTGACATGCGAAGACGCGAGGGAGATGCCGCCCAGACCCAGCGAAGTGCGCAAGCGCTCCGCCCGGGGCCGAGACGAGTGGGCCAGATCAGCAAGGATCCGGTCCACACCGGGAGTTCCCTTGTAAACTACCGCAAGGCGGCCCTGCTCATCGATCAGGAGACTGATGGGAATGACGAGCTTCAACTCCATCGGGGTGAGCCGTACGTGGAGCCTCTCCAGGATCGTGAGGATGCTGTCTCTTATACACATCTCCGAGCCCACGAGACCGTACT
>CAWWCX010000201.1:0-7557 GCA_963935445.1 uncultured Roseibacillus sp. | reverse complement strand
AGATGTGTATAAGAGACAGGTCCCAGCCCTCCCCCCAGAGCAACCGATTCCGATGACGACCCGACCTGCCGCCAGAAGAAACTTCACAAGTCGCCGGTGTCCGGGGTCGTAATGTAACCGTTGACAGCAAAGAGATCCTCCCAGCCGTTGTTGTCGAGGTCCACGAAGATCGAGCTCCACGCCCATCCGGCTACCATCGCGCCGCTCGCCTCACTCTTCTCCGCGAAGCTCCCGTTCCCTTCATTCCGGAAACTGCTGTTGCCCCTGACGAAACGGCGGTACAGCGCACGAACGGGAGATCCGCTCCCGGGAAGAAACTTCTCCTGCGATGTGATGCGACTCCCCGCCGACGAGAACATGTTTCCAACGTGGAGATCGATCCATCCATCCCGGTCGTAGTCTCCCCAGCTCACTGACATCCCGGACCCGTAATCGACGGCTCCAGTCTGCTCCGCCACCTCGGTAAAGACCGCGCCTTCGTTCCGGTAGAGGCAGTTCTTCCCGTAATCGTTGGCCACGTAGAGGTCCTGGTCTCCATCATTGTCGTAGTCCTCCCATGCCGCCGCCAGGCTGTGACGGGTATTGTGCACGCCCAACCCGACATCCTCCGTCACTTCCACGAACTGCCAGGAACCGTCGTTACGGAAAAGCTGATTCCTGCCACCGTCATTCGCATCGTGATACAGAAATGCGCGCCGCGGGCTGAACGAGAAGTCCACCGTGACATAGAGATCCAGATCGCCATCGCGATCGTAGTCAACTGCCGAAAGCGCGTGCAGATCACGGTCCGGCGAACTCAGGCTCGCCACCTCGCGAAACCCGCCTCCCGGGGTATTCTCCAGCACGCGCGTTCCCTCGAAAGTCGCCAGCACGAGATCCTGGTCTCCGTCGTTATCAAGATCTACGAAAAGTGCGCTCGCGGTATTGTCCAGCCAGTCGACACCGAGGTCCCGGGAGGCATCAACAGCGCTCCCATCTTCCTGGTGCAGGAAAAGCTTGTTCGGCAATCCCGCAGGCTGACAGAGATAGACATCGTCCCTCCCGTCGCCGTTGGCATCTCCCACTGCGATTCCGTGACGCTGAAAATAGAGCATCCCATTCACACGTCCGACCCGCTGCAGCCAGTGATGCATGCCGAACCCAAGTTCGCTGTCAAACGAAGCATTTTCCCCGAACGCCGCCCCGGTGCAGTCGGAAAACCACGGCTTCGACCGTTTGCCGAGGACCGACTCGCTCCCTTCTTCCCGGAGAGACTGCATCCTCGGCCGGCTGGAGCCTCCATCCCACAACCAGTGGCACTTCCAGGTCGCCCGCTCCTGACCAAGTCTCTTGCCGGACAAACGCTTCGCCAGCATGAGGACGGTCGTATCAACCCCACCACCCCCTGTCCTCTCTGTCGCGGTCAGCTTGAGCTTCACCTTTATTCTCGTGCCCGTCTCTCCATTCCGCAGATGCAGGTGCAATTCCCGCAGCGCCTCTTCCATGCTCGCCAGCCCGACCCGCGTTCTTCCACCGTCATCCGGGCTTCCCCCGTGCCGGATCACCTGCACATCCGTCGAGTCATACACAGGGCGCCCTCCCTCCCGGTTCAGCAGGTCAAGCCGAACCCCACTGGCCACAAATTCAGACAACGCCCCCCAGTCGTCCGATTTCCCTGCAAGCAGTGCTCCCAGCCGGACCAGCTCCTTCTGGGCCGCGGCCGCAAAAACCTCCGTGTCCCACCCATCATCGCCGGGATCGAGCAGACGGGCCGTCATACGGTCCCGCTCAACCAAGGGCACCAGACCGCCTTGGTCCTCCACGCTCCCCGCGGCGGAAAGGCGGTCCTCCTCCTTGCCTTTCCTGCAACCCACAAGAAGCAGAGGCAGGGACAGCAGAAACAGGGCCGATAATCGGAGCATGCTCATGCAGATAGTCCTTGGTAGAAGGGGGCAATATCACTTCTGTTCAAGCCAATATTCCTTCCTCCGCGCATTGGCCTATACTCGTCCCACCCCGCTGGGATACTTTCGGGCCCCATGGAACAGGACCGGAATGGCTACCTCGTAATTCTGCTGGGCGCGGCCTCCCTCCTGTTCTCTTCGTGCTCGGAGGAGAAGGACAATACTTCGCAAGGAGAGGATTCGCTGCGAACGGACCCGCACTTCCCAGAATTCCTCCAGCATGCAGAATCTCTCGAAAGGTCCTCCAACCGCTACTTCGGTCACGAGCAACTCACGCTCCTCAGGAAGAGACTGGAGCAACCCGCCCTCTCACCAAATCAGAGACGCAGCCTCCTCGCCCAGCTGGCCTTTCATCACCTGCGACTCGGAGACGTAAAAGCCGCCCGGCTCTCCATCGATTCGGCCTTTGCGGGGGAACCGCAACCCGCCTATCCCGAGCTCCTCCCGCTCCTGAAAACCCGCGCCATGGTTTCCCTCCGGGAAGCAGAAGTGGAGAACTGCATCAAGCGCCACAACGCCGAGTGTTGTATCTTTCCACTGCAGGGAGGGGGCCTGCACGAGGTTGCAGCTCCGGCCCGGGAGGCCACCCGGGATCTTCTCGAGATTCTCCGGGTTACTCCCGGGGACGAAATGGTGCAATGGCTCCTCAACCTGTCGACCATGGCCACCGGGGGTTATCCCCGGGAAGTCCCCGGTGATTTCCGCATTCCACCGGGCTATTTCGAGGTCGGGGAGGCGGGATCCGGCATCAAGCCATTCATTGACGTCGCACCCCAGCTGCAAATCGACGCCTTCGATCTCTGCGGCGGAGTCGCTGCCGAGGATTTCAACCGCGACGGCTGGTGCGACATTCTCACATCCACCTCGGACCCCCGCGGCTCGCTCCGCCTTTTCCTGACCAGAAACGGGCTGCACTTCCAGGAGTCCACCACAGAGGCCGGGCTGGACGGTCAGCTGGGCGGGTTCAACTGCCTTACCGCCGACTATGATAACGATGGCGATGTCGATCTCCTGGTCCTGCGAGGAGCCTGGCTGGGCACGCAGGGCGAAATCCGCAACTCGCTCCTCCGCAACGACACCCCGGAGGGAGGCCATCCCGTCCGCTTCACCGACGTGACCGCGGCAGCCGGACTCGAGGAGCCCGCGCGTCCCACCCAGAGCGGGGCCTGGCTGGATTTCGACCGGGATGGCGATCTCGACCTCTTTATCGGGAATGAATCGGGCCGGGAACTCCCCCGCGGACAGAAGGCGGACTATCCCTCGCAGCTTTTCCGGAACAACGGCGATGGGACCTTCACCGATGTCGCCGATAAGGCCGGAGTACGCAATGACCGCTTCTGCAAGGGTGTCACCGCCGGAGACTACGATAACGATGGAGATACCGACCTCTTTCTTTCCAACGTGGGCAGGAACAGGCTCTACCGAAACAACTCCGACGGAACGTTCACGGATGTTGCCACCCAGCTCGGCCTCACCGGCACGGGCGGTTTCAGCTTCACGCCCTGGTTCTTCGATTACAACAACGACGGCTGGCTCGACATCTTTGTCAGCGCCTTCGAGGCAACTCTCCAGCACCACATGCAGGATGCCCGGGGTGCCCCCCACTCCGCTCCAATCCCACACCTCTACCGCAACAATGGAAATGGCACCTTCACGGATGTCGCAGGCAGTTCCGGACTACACCATCCCTACCTGCCGATGGGGGCAAACTTCGGGGATATCGACAATGACGGCTGGCTGGACATCTTTCTCGCCACCGGGGATTCCAGCTTTGAAACACTCACTCCCAACGTCCTGCTGCGAAACGAGGCAGGCAAACAGTTCAACAACGTGACCTCCGCGGCCCGCCTGGGGCACCTGCAGAAGGGGCACGGCCTTGCGTTCGCCGACTTCGACCGGGATGGCGATCTCGACCTCTATCACCAACTCGGTGGATTCTTTCCCGGGGACAGGTTTCACAACGCCCTCTTTCTCAATCCTGGAAACGGAAACACGTTCATCGATCTGAGATGCCGGGGCACGACCACCAATCGGTCCGCATTTGGTGTCCGGGCTGCCCTCACGATCCAGTTTCCTGATGGCCGCACCCAGACCTTCCACCGCGCCGGCGGCTCCCTGAGCAGTTTCGGCGGCTCTCCCCACGACTCACTGCATTTTGGAATCCCGGCCTCCGCCAGGCCCCTTTCCCTGCGCATTCAATGGCCGGCATCCGGCATCAGTCAGACCTTCACCGAAAACCTGGCCCTCAACTCGGTGATCGAGGCCATGGAGGGAGAAAGCGACTTGCGTTTGCGCGAACACCCGTGATCTGCCGCCCCTCGAGATGGGGCACTCATGGCCTCGCTGCCTGCGAGGTCTCCACCGCTGGAGGAACAATCGTGACGGACTCCGGCAGCGTCCCTTCCGGAAGAAGGAGAGCGGACCGGGGGCTCGAGTGGGAGAGATACCCCGAACCCACGTGGACCTCGCGCAAAACCTTGCGCCCATCTTTCAGGACCGCCTCGACCCTCGTTCCCGGCACGAGGGAGCCAGCCTTCTCCACCGGCATCATGAACGAACTCTCCACCTCGTTGAGAAAGGCCCGTACCCCATTGTCGTTGATCCCCACCACAAAGTCGGGACGGCCGTCCCCGTTGAGATCTGCGCTGGCGAGGCCCTTTGCATCACCGGGAACCACCAGCCCGCTCACGCGCGGGGAAACCGGATCAAATGTCCCGTCGCCCCGTCCCCGCAGCAGCATGCTCAGGCCGCTCGCCATGCGCCCGGTCTCAAGTTGCGGCGTATAGTGATTCTGCACCAGGTAGAGATCGAGGTTCCCATCTCCGTCGCAATCGACCAGGGAAGACCCGAAAGCCGGTGAAGTCTGGACGATCCGGGGAAACGCGCGGAACTCAAAACGGCCGCTCCCGTCGTTGAGAAAGACCCCGCTTTCCAGCGTCGAGGCGGTCAGCTTGAGGGCTTCGTCAAAGCACTCAGGCCGATAGATGTCCTTCAACTCGGCAATCGCGAAGTCTGAGAATGTCTTGAACTTCTCGGCCAGGTGAGGAATCGCCCGGGTCGAACAACTCTTCCCCCGCACGGGGTAAAGGACCCCCCCTTCGTATTCGGCCTCCACGAGGCGATTCGTCCCGTCTCCCTCGAAATCACCATAGTAGATCATCGTCGGCTTCTCCTTACTGGCGTGATACTTCGAATTGAGCCCGAAATTGCTCGCCACGTAGTCGATGTCCCCATCGTTGTCGACATCACCTGCCGACAGTCCGCTCCACCACCCGGGATATCCCGCGAGACCCGCAGCAGTCGTCGCCTCTTCCAGCACCCCGTTCCGGTTCCGGAAGAGCCGCAGCGGCCCCCACTCATAACAGACCAGCAGGTCCAGCCAGCCATCATTGTCCGCATCCGACCAGACCGCCCCCGTCGCCATTCCGGACTCGAGGAGCTGGGGAGCAATCTCACTGGTGACATCACTGAACTTCCCGCTCCCGTCATTGCGGAGAATCCGGCTCTTCGGGCTCACCGGATAGCGCCCGGGAATCATGCGCCCACCCACAAAAAGATCGATACTGCCGTCCCGGTCAAAATCCGCTGCCGCCACCGGCCCCCCACTATCCCGGAGATCGGGGAGACGATCCTCCGCCTTGGAGAGGTTTCCCCGTCCGTCATTGAGGTAGAGACGATCCCGCAGCAACGACGAACCCTCCTTCGCCTCATAGCCCCCACTGACCACGTAGAGGTCCTGGTCCCCATCACCGTCGCAGTCGAAGAAGAGAGCGCCCATATCCTCCGAAATTGCATCGGGATCAAAGGGCCCATCGATATCCCCGCCATATCCTCTTCCCTCCTCGTTCAGGTAAAGTGCCCCCGGCCATCCACAGGCTCCTCCCAGAAAGAGATCGTCCCGCCCGTCTCCATTGATGTCGGCCACCGCCACGCCGGGCCCGAGCTGGGAAAGCTTGTTCGGGAGAAGCGGTTGCCTCGAAAAGTCGTCAAATTCCCGTTCCTGTACTTTCGCGTGGGCAAGAAGATCCGACGCCGCGAACATCGGCTTTCCTGCCCTCTGCGGTGACCCCTTGCGCGCGGTGGCTCCAGCATCCTCCGTAATGGTGTAGACCTTGCCCGCTGCCAGCTCTCCCAGGACCTGCACTGCACCACTCGGCCAGGTGACCGTCAGCTTCGTCACCGTCTCCGATGCGCCCATCCCGAAGTGCAGGACGGGATCGTTGCTAGAGAGAAACCCCGTGGCCGGCACCATCTGCCGCACCTGCACCCCGCCCGCACCTGTCTCCAACCTCACCGTTGCCCCGATTCCGAACCGGTTGCTCCTGCTTCCCCGGAGCTCGACGAGAATGCGGTTTCCCGCCTCGGAATCATTACGATAGATTCCAACCGGCTCGTCCAGGTTCACCGTCACCAGGTCCAGGTCACCGTCCCGGTCGAGATCGCCGTAGGCCGTGGCGTAGGTCATCCCCTCATGATCCAGGCCCCAGGCCGCTCCAGACTCCTCGAAGGAAAGACTGCCCCGGTTGACAAACATCAGGTTCTTTTCCCTCTGGGGAGGATAGTCCTCGAAGAGATCCCAGTCGGTATTGCCCACGCGCAGCTCGGAGAGGGGACGATTCTTGATGATGTCTGACTGGGTGAACGGTCGCGACATTCCATTACTCACAAAGACATCGACCAAGCCATCGTTGTCAAAGTCCGCGAGCTTGGGTGCCCAGCTCCAGTCCGACTTGGCCAGCCCAGCCATGAAAGCGGCATCTTGAAACCGGCCCGTCCCGGTATTGAGCAAAAGGGTATTGCGCATCAGCTGCCGGGGCTCCGAGGCAGACATGAACCAGCCGAGGTTGCCCATGTCTCCCATGCTCGACTTCTGCTTGACGTGCGTGGTGGCGGCCATGTCCACCGAAAAGAAATCCAGCAGACCGTCGCCGTTCAAGTCCCCCACATCCGCCCCCATTGAATACCAGGTCGTGTGGGGAACGCTTTCCCTGATCACATCCTTGAAGACCGGCATTCCATCCGCCCCAACTCCCTCGTTACGGTAGAGATGATCCGGATCCTCAAAATCATTCCCGACGTAGAGATCCAGCAATCCGTCGCGGTTGAAATCCCACCAAGTCGCCGAGAGCCCCTTCCCGGGGCGAGCACAAAGATCTCCACAGGCCCCGCTCGCATCCTCAAAGACAACCTGCCCGTCGCTACCCCGCGGCCCTCTGTTCAGGAAGAACAGATCCTTCTGTCCCACCGGATACACTTCGTCCCGTCTGAATTTCTGTCCATCTCGCTCGACGATACCTACCAGCCTCGTGTCATAATACTTCCGGTACTCCGGCTTCACCTTCGGAACCCCACCCTCATAGTTAACCCGGTCTCTCGGCTGTCCTCCTTCGCGCACAAACTGGTTGGTCAGGACATAGAGATCGAGGTCGCCGTCATTGTCTACGTCCGCAAAGGTCGGCATCAGGCACGCACTCACCGCAGCCAGGCCATGGAGCTCCGCCTGCTCCGTGAAACGTCCTTTCCCGTCATTGACATAAAGCTCGTTGGGAGCCTCGTAATTGCAGACATAGAGCTGTCTCTTATACACATCTGACGCTGCCGACGATATGCAGTG
>CAWWCX010000200.1:0-7562 GCA_963935445.1 uncultured Roseibacillus sp. | reverse complement strand
CTTCCTGGTTAAACACGCGGATCGTCCCTATCTGCGCGCAGCGGCCCTGACCTCGGCAGGAGCATTTCCCGATGAGGTCCTGATTACGGTGCTGGCAATGGAGCGCAACGCCGTGACCATCGGTCTCGGAACTGAGCTGATGAGCATGCTGGGAGACGATGTGAAAAATTTCGTGCCGCCGGTGCTGGAACGCATTGCCACCAAGCCTGCGGATGGTCAGCCATATGAGTCCTGGAAACTTCTCGCCGCCACCCGCCTCCTGGAGGCGGTCGGTGACGAGTCTTCCGTGCGTTCCAAGGTCGCTCCAATGCTGGCCGGGGCACGGGTCATCGTGGAGGACGGCACAGGGGACCTCGAAAGACGGCTTGCGGCGGTGCAATTGATTGCACGCGCCACCGGAAAGGGGGGTGAGGATGTCGCGCGTCTCGCCGCCCTGCTGGAGCTGACGACTCCCATCGAATTGCAGGTTGCGGCGGCGAAGGCCCTGCTGCGAAACGATTCCGATGCCGCCAATGCAAAAAGGCTTCTTGCTAAGTGGGGCGAATACGGTCCGGTCCTGCGTGGCAGCATTCTCGACACCCTCCTCTCGAGGCCAAGCCTGACCAGTGCCTTGTTGGACGCGCTCGATGGCGACGTCGAGCTGGCTGCCTCAATCGACATCAGCCGCCGCGGCCTCTTGCTTCGACACGCGGAGGAAGCGGTTCGTAAGCGTGCGGAAGCCCTGCTCGGTGGTGCTACCCGCCCTGATCGCGCCGCGGTCTTGAAAGAGTATGCCCCGTCACTGGCCAGGACCGGGGATCGCGAACGCGGCCGTGCGGTGTTCGCCAGATCCTGTGCGGCGTGCCACCGGCTGGATGGCGTCGGCAATGTCGTCGGCCCGAACCTCGCGGCGATGGGCAACCGCTCCCCCGCAACCTACCTGACCGCCATCATCGATCCCAATCGTGCCATCGAAGGGAAGTGGATGCAGTTCACTGCCAAGACCAAGGACGGCAGCACGCTGACTGGAGCGGTTGCCGAGGAAACCAGCTCCGCGATCACGTTGGTCGGTATCGACGGGACGCGCACCAAGATCCCGCGTGGTAAGCTGGCAGCCCTCAAGTCGACCGGCATCTCGCTTATGCCGGAAGGGCTCGAGGGAGCCATCAGTGTCGACGAAATGGCGGACCTGTTGACCTACCTCAAGACTTCCGGCCGGCCGATGCCCGGGGTGGTCGTCAAGGGAAACACGATCGAGCACCTCGACGCCAAACACGACGGATTTTACTCGATCACCTTTGATCCCGTGCCCGGTGCGACGGGAGTCGAGCTGGAGTGGGCCAATGCCGGCGGTTACAAGCATTGGACGATCCGCGAGGTTGAGGCCTACGCCGAGTTCGACACCCTCGTCGACATCGTCGATGGTACGGTGCTTCCCGGACCCGCGCGCTCCGGGAACCACCGGTTGGAGATGGCCTTCGACGGCGACGTGGGGACCTTCACCCATACGACGCCGCCCTACACTGATGTCGCGCCGCAGCGGACCCTCCTCACTTTGGGCCCCGGCAGTCACGCGGTGGACCGAATCCGTATCAATCAGGTCGGCGGGAACGACGGCAACGGCCCCCTGCAGAAGATAACGGTTCGGCTCACGACCGACACCGGTGCAGATATCGGAGCCCGCAAGTATGCCGATGTCGCCAATTTAGGGGTCCACCTGTTCGGAACTGATGCCGCCGGGGTTGCAGAAGTGGTCGCGCCCGAACCCCAGCCGGAGCCCGGCCCCTTCGGTGGCAAGCCACAGAAGATTCCCGGCAAGGTAGAGGCCGAACACTACGACGAGGGAGCGGCGGGTGTGGCCTACAAGGACAACGACAAGGGAAACCAGGGGGCTCCCTACCGCAAGAATACGGAGGTCGACATTGAGAAGCGCGGCGATGCCTCCAACGGCCACGGGATCGGCTGGATGAACGCCGGTGAGTGGCTGAACTACACCATCGACGTCGCCGAAGATGGCACCTACGACATCGACATGCCCGTCGCCTGCGCGGGGCAGGGCGGCCTGATTCATCTTGAGATCGGTGACAAAAACCTCTCGGGCCCGATCCGCATCCCAGACACGGGCGGCTGGACGACGCTCAAGACCATCACCCATAAGGGCGTGAAACTGAAAAAAGGGACCCATGTGCTGCGCCTGGTAATGGACAAGAACGGTGCCAGCGGATTCGTGGGTGACCTCGACTGTCTGGTGTTCAAGCGAAGCGGAGAGTAAATCGATCTCGCTCGAGGGGAAGACGGGACAACCCATGGAGAGGGTCGTTACCAGCAGCGCGGGATCGATTCCGGCCGGGGAATACCTTTTCGCGATCCAGGATCTCAACCCGGTTCCGGCCGGAGGAAGCTGGAGGTGCAGTTCCCCGTTGCAGGGCGGGTTGCTGGATTCATCCCGTATTCTATTCGATTGCCGTGGGGCCCGTTCGGGAGTGGCTTTCAGGATGTGTTCACGACCGGGGGGGACCGCTTTCGAGCATTTCGATGATAAATCCGCTAAATCTTGGGAGGATGCTTGAGGGATAGGTGCGGCAGTAAAGGGAGATTGGTGCTCCTTGAAGGGAAAGACTTCCCAGCGGGTCTTGGGTTGCGCACCGCAGGGTGTTCCCTTACTTGAGGCTTCGCCATGATCGAGACTTTCGCCGATGCCTGCCTGCATGCCTTTCGAAAACGCTGCTGGCCCGCTGAGCCCGAGGCTTCGTTCGGGGACCTGTCCCTTGAGGAATCCTATCGCGTGCAGGACCTGGTAACGGCAAGACGGGTGGCGGAGGGAGAGGTCGTCGCCGGCTATAAGGTGGGCTGCACAAGTGCTGCCATCCGCGCGCAGTTTGGACTGAGAGAGCCCATTTCAGGGCGGCTCTTTCATCCCTTTGTTCACGAGGAAGGGGTCAACCTGGACTGGACCGGCTTCGCGAACTGCGCCCTAGAGCCGGAGATGGTGCTGCAGATCGGCAGGGACCTGTCCGGTGCAGATTTGAGCGAGGAGGAACTACGAGCCGGGATTGCCTCGGTGCGAGTGGGCTTGGAAGTTCACAACTATACCTTCTGGCAGGGCATCCCTACGGTACAAGAGCTGGTGTGCTCGGGAGGAATCCATGCATGCCTGGTGGTGGGGAGCGACTCCTGTTCCCCGGACGCGCTGACCTTTCGGGAGGAATCTTTCTCCCTTTCGATCAACGGCTCTCTCAGGGCTTCGGAGCGGGCGGAGGCGATCATGGGTGGGCCTCTTCAATCCCTGCGCTGGCTGGTGAAATTTCTGACTGCGCGCGGAGAGGTCCTTCCCCGCGGAGCTCTCGTTATCCCGGGGTCGCCTACCGAGCTGATTCCCCTCGACGAGGATGCACGAGTCGAGGCCGAGATTACGGGAGTGGGCAGGGTAGTCACCGCTTTCCGCAAGGGGGGCCTCCACCCTGAGAGTTGAGATGGTCGTCCAGAGAGCGCCCTTTTGGACGTTAGGAAGGACATTATACTGTGTTCCACCTCGCTTCGGTGACGGTAACAACCTTGCGGAAGAGGAGGTCCTCGACCCGGAGCCTCGCCTTATCGTGGTGGCATGAACCGCTTGTCGAGAGGTGTCCTTCCTCAGAATGCCGGACCACTCCCTGGATGGCAGGGGACACCTCATTCCCGTGCCGGCCGCAGGCCGCGGGGCCGGGGTAGAGGCTGCACGCTCCTGCAATCAGGGTTCCACTTTGTAGTCGAGTGCCACGTTCGATGAGCTAGGATCCGATGATGGTCAAGAAGCTGCTCCCCGGACTCAGTTGTCTGCTCCTCATTGGCTGCGGAGAGAAGGAGGTCCTGTCTGATAAGAGCGCGACCGACACGGATTCAGCCAGTGCCAGACAGAGTCCCTCTCCGGTAATTGAGGCAGCCGCATCATCGGAGCCCGCCTCCGCGGTCCTTACTCCTCTGCCGGAGACCATCACAAAGGAATTTATCATGGGGTTGTGGACTAAACCGCATGACGAAAAAGACATTATCAAGGAGCTTGCCGATGTGTGTGTCCGGGAAGGGGTCTGGAAGGTTGTGACAACTACGGGGCCTGACAAAAAAGAGATGATCCATACCAGTGAGGCTTCGATGATCGTGAAGACCGTCGATCGCCGCTTCCAGGTGTGGCAGTGGTCAGTCGGTGAAGATATTGAATACTCCTTCGTCACGTATGATTCTGACGCGGAGAAGTATCGGTGGTGGGGTGTTCTGCCCGACGGATTCATCATGGAGTGGTCCGGACGGCGCTATTTGCGGGACCTGGTGGAATGGACGACCGTGAAAACTCCTGTGGATGGTCTGGAGATGACCCTTTGGGAGACACGTATAGCTGAGGACCGAAAGAAATTGGAGATGACCGGGACGAAGAAACAGGACGATGAAGTGGTAGCTTACCGGAAGGATGAATTCACGTGGCTCTCTGAATTACCCCAGGAACACACGCTTCCGGAAGGAAAGTGATTGAGACGTCTGAGAAGGCGGAGCAATAGTGGTCACTCGATCCGCGTGCACGTTACCAGTGCGCGGGGTGGGCAATGCTGGCAGGTCCCAGAACCTGATCCCGCTTCTTACGGTCCCCGACTCCTTCAACGGCGCCATCACGTAAAAAGCGAATTCCTGGCGACACTGCTCTTCGTGAGCTTCGGAATGCAACGGTTGTAACCCATGCCCTTTCAGGGCAATGGGCTCGGCCATTTTAAAGGCATGCGTCCTTCCTTCTGCAATTTCCTCACCATCGACAACATTCCAGAAAAATTCTTCTCGATGGCTTGAGGTTGACCCTTGAGAGTCCATTCAGAAGGGGATGGAGCTCCCTCCTTTGGCCAGCCCGGCAATACATCTGTCATCACACAGAAAAAGAACTCAGGCAGCAGACAGCTCTCTGAGGCTACGCAATCTTCGTCATAAACATAGTGACGATCTCTCACTGCTCTATGAGCTGCCTCGGCCACGACGCTTGGCATCTTTTGGTACATGCCAAATGATTTTTTATCATAGCTGCTCCAGATCACGTTTTGGAGAAAATGAAATAACTCCTCCATGATGATTTTGGCGTGTAGTTTTTGGCCATCGCGATTCGTGCTCCAAGCCTGATGATAAAGGCTGGGACCCATGCCATCAAATCGCTTATAACCCTGCTTCTCTCGGGTTACATATAACACCAGACGCCGCTCAGCTCCTTTCAAGGTTGGGATGTGCTTGTGCCATAATTTCAGATCATCGGGCTTTCCGTCCTCATTGGAGTCCACAAAACCAAGAAGTGCATGGGCGATTTTTTTCATATCATCAATTTGGTGTGCTGATTCACCTACGATAGATATATTCCCGAGGATCTGCAGGTATTGGTTCCCCATCATTTTGCGCTCAGGATACTCCTTAACAAACCACTCCGGCAAAGGTGACTGGATCTTCCAATCCGTGAAGGAGGATGCTTCAGGGTGGACATAAAACCCCTCAAGACCAGATGGGGCAGGATCTGTCTCTTGTGAACATGCCCGGGCAGTCAAAAGGATTGACGCAGTGAGACAGAAAAAGACCAAGGCATGCCTGGGATTTGCTGCGAGGGCTTTTTTTTTGGTGGGTTGGCCCTGAAGATGCCTCTGGACCGGGCCGGAGTGTGGATAAAGAGGGCTCACCTTCATGGACGGAGAGCGTAGGTTCTCAGTCCTCGTTGCCAAGTTTCCCGCGGTCCCAATCTTCACGGCCCCTCCCTTCCACTCTCTGTGGCAATCAGCACGCGGTGCACCTGGGTTGGCGCACGGGTGGGAAACAAGGGTCGGGCGTGGTTTGCCTTTACGTCCTCCACATTGCTGGTGATAAGGATAGGGCACTATGACGAAAATCCATGACGATCGGATGGCCTCGTGTGGGGTTTTCCGAACTGCATGGGCGGCGCGCAGAACAACTGATGCTGCTGGCGGTTTGGAGAGCGTGCAAAGAGACGGGATCCCTGCAGGCGTGAAAGCGCTGTTGGTATTTGGCGTGTTGTCAGGACTTTCGGCCAATGCGCCGGCCAGCCCGCCGCATGCATCCTACTCGGAGGTTGTGTTGTCGGCAGATGGTCAGCCCGTTCCGGGGGCGTCCGTGGTGGTTCATAGGGCCGGGACGAAGGACAAGGCCAGGCTGTTCAAGGGTGAGAGTGCCGGCACAACGAAATCCGCTTTTCTCGTGGACCTGAGGAAGGCCAAGAAGGATGCGTCTTCGGTGGGATGGAATCTCGGGGTTGACCAAGCTTTTGATGGCAACAACGGGAGTCGCTGGTCATCTGCGTCGGGATTGCCGCCCATCGCACAACCAGCCAGGAGCCACGACTGGATCTGGGTTGACCTAGGAGCAGACGTCCCTATCCGGACCGTCTGGGTCGACTTTCAGGATTCCGCCGCAGTGGACTACACGATCCGCCTGGTCACGGCGAGGAAGGCCGCGGCTATGGGGCTGAAAGCAAACGGCAGGGCCGGCGGCGGGGTGGACAAGTGGATGACTGTGGCTACCGCGACAGGCCTTCCGAATGGGACGACGAGCCCAAAGCGGAAGCTGCGAGGCATCAGTGACAAGTGGGACTTTGTGACCGGTAATGCGGTGATACCGGACAAGAGCAGCGGCAGGACAAAGGTTAATGTCCTGAATCCGGTCGGGCGCTATCTCCTCATTGACACGACCCGGGCGTCGTGTCCCGCTTTCGGGAATGTCTCGATATGGGAAGTCACCGTGGAGAGCGAATGGCAGGAGAACGGCCCGGCGATGACGAGCCGTGTTTATACGACGGCCATCGACAACTTTGAGGAGCAGGCTAATCCCATGACGACCGGAAAGGATGGCCGGTTCAGCTTCCGTGTCGCCAACGGGGACTACGATATCCATGTCTCCGGGGCGAGGGGTGCGGTCAATTATTCGCTGACGGATGTAACCCTGGTGAATCCCCATCGCCCGCATGCTATTCGAGTGCCTTCAGGAGAGATTCCCCTTACTCTCGTCCAGAGCGGGGAGAAGACGAGTGGAGGGAACAACGCGTTGAGCCTTGGACGACCGGGGTCTACGGACGCGAATAATCCTCCGACCCCGTATCGGATGTTCGTCAACAAGGGTGAACACGGCTGGGCGGTGACGCTGAACGCCGACTGGGACGAGAAGAAGGGTGTCTGGATGCCCCGGCGGATTCGGAACCAGTCCTTTGTCTTCCGCATCAATGGTGAGGACCACTCGCTCGAGTATGGAAACGATTCCTTTACCAGTCATAAACCGCCCGTGATGGAGACTCTGTTCCGGATATCTGCAGATGGAGAGATATGGACCAAGGCCTTCGGGGGAACCCACGGACTAGCGATGGAAGTGAAGAACAGGACCGGGAAAGAGCTCGGCGTCGGGAGCGTGGTCGTATTGGATCCGTCGTCCCCCTTCTCCGTTATACTTCCACGCAGGCGCGCCGATCTCAACCCCGCTGTGATCTACAAGGTGGAAGGTTCCCGCGTATTTATCCTGATCGCCGGAAGAATGACCTGTCTCTTATACACATCTCCGAGCCCACGAGACCGTACTAGATC
>CAWWCX010000199.1:0-7564 GCA_963935445.1 uncultured Roseibacillus sp. | reverse complement strand
TCTAGTACGGTCTCGTGGGCTCGGAGATGTGTATAAGAGACAGGCTTCTTCTCCTCCCGCGCTATGCTGGCCTTGCGGACTTTCCGGGCTCGCTTTCTTGGGCGTTTCGGACGCTTGATGATGATGGGCAGGGCGTCGACTTGCTCGTCGTGGTCCTTGAGGGAGTCGGCGTTCTCGAGATCGGCCAGTGCGTCCCCCGGTTCGAAGCGATCGAGGAAATGAATCGGGTCGATGCCGAGGTATTCGCAATACTGTAAAAGGAAACTCCTGGCGTAGGCCGTGCTGGGGAACTTGGAATGATCGTTCGCCTCCAGGAGGCACAGGATGGCGTGAGGTATCCGCGTGCGATGCGAAACGTCCGCGAGGGTCCAGCCAAGGCTTTCCCGGGTCGTGCGGAGGATGTTTCCAGGATCAGGCCATTCGCTCATGAGATTCGCAAGGTGGGGAGAGGGTTTGTAAAGGATGCTCAGGCCCGCGTGCAAAGGGCCTTCAGGAAAGCGTTATTGGATCGCTGGCACGTGCGCTGGCCCGCAGGAAAGGGGCAGATTCGAAAAGTCTGCAGGGCGCGGCTGAGGGAGGCTCGCAGAGCCAGCCGGAGCCGCGGAGACTATGTTATTGGGTGGGTGCAAGGTGGCAGGAGTTGGGAATGACACCCGCGTCTCACGACCTCCCGCCAAATGTGTCGATCGCGGAGCGGTAGCCACGATGTGGGTTGGCAGGGACGGAGATTTGCGAGGCGGGGCGGGTATTAATGAAGGTGTTCCATTGTGGAATTTAGGAGGTAAGGACATCGAAGCTATCGGGCAAGGAAAGATTCCCATGGGCAGGATTCCATCCTCCCAGCCTCCCCTCATTTTCCTATGCGTCGCGCGCATGGCGGGGTGAGTATCGACTGACTCCTGCTGGTCTATTCATTAAGCAGACGTTAATTTTTTTGCACCCCGCTCTTCATGGGATAAGGGCTGCGCCTGGAAGGTCCGGAGGGTGGAGGTGAGCATGTCGTCTCGATTGCCGGTTTGACGGGACGAGGGACGGAAGGCATAGCTTACGCCATGTCCGAGTCTGAACCCCACGTGCTCTTTGTATGCACGGGAAACACCTGCCGGAGCCCGATGGCGGAAGGCCTTTTGCGTCAGGTGGTCGCGGAAGATGGCCTGATCGTGAGCTCGGCTGGGATCGCGGCTTACGAGGGCGGAGGGGCCAGTCGTGAAACCCGGGAGATCCTGGAGGAGCGCGGAATTGAGTTGGAGGGATTCGGGAGCCGCATGGTGGATGAAGGAATCATGCGGGATGCGAGCCACGTTTTTTGCATGACGCACGGGCATCTGGAGACTCTCGAGTCCCTCTACCCGGAGCAGCAGGACAAGTTGTTTCTGGTTTGCGAGTTCGTGGAGAGCGGCGGTTCCGTCGGCCGGGATGTTCCTGATCCGATTGGAGGCGGGCGGCGAGCCTACGAGGAGGTGGCCACCTGTCTGGAGGAGGCGATCGGGGGGATTGTCGGATTTTTACGGGCAAGAGGTCTTCTGGGGGCAGAATAAAGTCCGGGACGGGTTTTCGCGGTTGCGTTTCGGGGCGAGAGGGGGCACGGATGGGGCGTCCCGACGTGGGATCATACCTTGCCGATGAAGAACGGTAGTTTGCGAATTGCGATAGGAGCCGACCATGGAGGAGTAGAGGTCAAGCGCGCCATCATGGATGCGCTCGGGGTGACCGGAAACGACGTGGTTGATTTTGGAACGGATAGCCTCGAATCGGTGGATTATTCCGATTTCGCCAATGCGGTCGCGCGGAGCGTTGCTGCCGGGAAGGCGGACTTTGGAATCCTGATATGTAAGTCGGGTATCGGGATGAGTATCGCGGCTAACCGGGTGAGAGGGGTCCGGGCGGCCAGGCTCTGCTCTCCGGAGGATGCGGCTATTACGCGCGGGCACAATGACTCCAATGTGGCCTGTCTCGGTGCAAGCGGGATGAGTGCTGAAAAGGCGGTCGCCATTACGGAGGCTTTTCTGGGCACGCCCTTCGATGGAGGTCGTCATGTCGAGCGGGTGGCCAAGGCCTCGGGAAGCTGCCTGGCGGTGAGCGATCCAGAGGTTCATGCGGTAGTGGAGGCAGAAGGACGGCGTCAGCGTGATCATGTGGAATTGATCGCTTCGGAGAATTTCGTGAGTGGAGCGGTCCTCGAGGTGCAGGGTTCTCTCCTTACCAACAAGTATGCAGAGGGATATCCGGGCCGACGGTGGTACGGCGGTTGCGAGCATGTTGATACGGTTGAGCAGCTCGCAATCGACAGGGCCAAGGAACTTTTCGGTGCAGAGCACGTCAACGTGCAGCCCCACTCTGGATCGCAGGCCAATGCCGCGGTCTACTTCGCCTTTCTCCAGCCGGGGGACCGGATTCTGACCATGGACCTGGCGCACGGCGGTCATCTGACGCATGGGCACAAGGCGAACTTTTCCGGGAAGTTCTATGAAGTGACCCATTACGGGGTCAGTGAGAAGGATGAGCAGATCGATTATGAGCAGCTTGCCCGTGTGGCGGCAGAGATTCAGCCGAAGCTAATTACCTGTGGGGCAAGTGCTTATTCCCGGGTAGTGGACTATGAGAAAATGGGGGCGATCGCAAAGGAGACGGGTGCCTTCCTCTTTGTCGATATGGCGCATATCGCGGGACTGGTGGCCGCGGGAGTGCATCCTACTCCCGTGCCCCACGCGGATTTTGTGACGACGACCACGCATAAATCGCTGCGTGGGCCGCGGGGCGGTCTGATCCTGTGTCGCGAGGAATACGCCAAGAAGATCAATTCGATGGTGTTTCCCGGGGTGCAGGGCGGTCCCCTCATGCACGTGATTGCGGCCAAGGCGGTGTGTTTTGGTGAGGCGCTTCGTCCCGGATTCAAGGATTACCAGGAGCAGGTCGTGGAAAATGCCCGGGCGCTGGCTGCCCGTCTTGGAGAGCATGGTTTCCGGATTGTTTCCGGAGGCACGGACAATCACAGCATGCTTGTGGACATGCGGCCTCTGGGGCTGGATGGCACGGCAGCGGATGCGGCGTTGGATGCGGCCGGAATCACGGTGAACAAGAACGCAATTCCCTTCGATACGGGGTCGCCCATGAAGCCGAGTGGAATCCGGCTGGGGACCCCGGCGGTGACGACCCGGGGAATGCTGGAAGCAGATCTCGAGTCGGTGGCCGACTTCATGTTCGAAGCGATTCAGAGCAGGGAGGACGAAGGAAAGCTGGGAGAGATCCGGGAGCGCGTTTTCGCGTTCAATCAGGCCTTCCCCTTGCCCGAGTAGGCCGGCCGAAAAGAGAGTGTGGCAGGGCGGCATAAGGATGGGAGCTGCCTGCAGAAGAGAGTGCAGAATGCGCTTTCTCTGGTAGAATCCGCGCTCGTTTGCAATCAGTTGGCTTCCGCCATGAAATTGTCCCGCATTCAGGCTCTTGCCCTTGTCAGCGTCTTCGTGTGCCGGGCGGTTCCGGCCGGGGCGGAAGCTCCCGCTACGGACCGCTCCGGTGATGTGAAAAAAGCCCTGCAGCTTGTACAGCAGTATGTTGCGGTGGAGCAAGCCAGTGCCGGAGAGCGGGTTAAGAGTCGCAGGGAGATGCTGGAGTTCAGCTTTCGAAGAACGCGTGAAAATGGAAGCCAGCGGGTCCTGAGTGAGCGGGGCTGGCAGGAGTGGGAATTGGGGCGGCCGGAGGCCGTGCAACGGCTGCAACTGATCGGAGAACCGAAAGCGGAATCGATAGGGAATGATCTTGTCCGGGTTCACTGTGCGGTCCACGTGAACAGGATCGAGAGCGGGGAAAACTGGGAGGGAGTGTCCGTGCGGAGTTATGACGTGCGAATCGGTGACGAAGAGCCACGAATCCGGCATGAGCGTTTGCTCGCGGTGCGGGAGGGAATCAAGCCGGGGCAGTGGAAGAAGCTGCGGAAGACAGATAACGGGGTTCGGAGCAACCTGCGCTCCTCGCCGACCAGCAGGAAGAACAATATCCTAGGTCAATTGGAGTCCAATGAGGCCGTCCACGTTTGGGATCAGGAGAAGGAGCGCTGGCTCTTCATCCGGACCGCCAAGGGATTGGCAGGGTTCGTGCACCGGAGCCAGCTCGACTTTCAGGCTGCACCGGAGGAATTGGGAACAACTCATGAAGAGCAGGGTTCGAGCGAAGTTCGTCGAAAGAAGAACTACCCGTTCGCCTTGGTCCTTCCGGGCAGGGATGGATATGTCCTGAACCCCTATACGAACAGTATCGTGGATGTTCGGGGGTTGCGGGCGGGCACGCTGGTGCGTGATCCACGCGATCCGGGCAGGAATCGTGCGTTCCGCGTGCCGTTTCAGGGCACCCCGGGGCGCGCGGTGATCGCGGATGAAGATTGAGGGGTCCGGTATGGAAGGCCGTCTGGCTGGAAGTTTTCGATCTGACGGCCCGGGAATCGGGGGCAGATCCTGCTGTCGCAAGGAACTCCTGCAAGAGCAGGGAAGGGAGCCGGCCATGTCGTCCTGATTTGCGCCTCGTGTGGTAACCGGGGGGAGGGAAGCCCCGCAGCGTGGCCAGCTCGGCTCCGGTGGATGCGCCTGATGGTCGGGCTTGGCGGATTCGGGGTGGATGAAAGTGCCCACCTGAAGAAGGAAAATCCGAGCAGGTGTCAACGGGCGGTCAATGTGGAGCAGGGGAGGTTGACAAGCCTATCGCGGTGTCTTTTGCGTTCCCCCGGATTCGCAAATGCCTTCACGATCCCAGACTGGGAACGGGGACATTGTCTGCTGGCAATGCGGATGTGGCCCTGATGCAGGGCGCTGGGTGGTCCCCGCAAAGGCGCGGGAACACTTTGGCGACGCGCTGGGTAACAGTCGGGGCTGGAGGGCGGAAAAACATGGTGGGGGACACCCTGGAAGGGAGATTTGCGACTTAATGGCCTTGAATGCGGTAGTGATGCACCTATCTTCCGCTGCCCCGACGGCTGTCGGGGAATTTCAGCATGCCGGACCGGATCCATGTTCCTGACGACGCCCCTTTCTCGCCTGAGCAGCGGGAGTGGCTCAATCGTTTCTTTGAGCAGATGTTTGCGGGAAAATCCGCCAACGGGGGGGCTGCCGAAGATGGCCCGGCCATCCCCGTAACCATCCTGGTAGGGTCGCAGACCGGTAATGCCGAGGGTTGTGCCAAGAAAATGGCGAAGGCTCTCAAGGGAGGTCGTTGTGAGCCCGACGTGGTTGACATGGCACAATACGACAAGGCGCGGTTGCCGGAGGAGCAGTGCCTCCTCGTGATCACGAGCACCTATGGGGACGGGGAGCCCCCCGACAACGCAGCGGATCTCTATGAGTTCATTCATAGTGAGGATGCTCCGAAACTGGAGAAGGTGAAGTTCTCGGTCCTCGCTCTGGGCGATACCGAATACCCGGATTACTGTAAGTGCGGGATCGATTTTGATCACAGACTGGAGGCGCTGGGAGCGCAGAGGATTTACGAGCGGGTGGATTGCGATGTGGATTACGACGAGCCCTTCGCGGCCTGGAGAAAGGGCGTTCTGGAGAGCCTTGGCGGAGCATCGTCCGCAGTGATCGCGGAGTCGGCGGAAGCGGAAGTTGTTCCGTTCGGGAAGAAGAATCCTTTCCCGAGTGCGATCCTGAAGAACTTCAACCTGAACAGGGCCGGGTCGGACAAGGAGACCTATCATGTGGAGCTCTCGCTGGAAGGGTCCGACCTCGAATATGTTGTGGGAGACGCCCTCGGCGTATTTCCTCGAAATCCGGAAGAACAGGTGGATGAACTTCTTGCCAACCTGCCCTTCAACGTGAAGGAGGACGTTCCCTTGCCAGATGGCGGTGAGTCTTCGCTGCGAGAGGCCCTGATCAGCTCCTACGACCTTCGTTCGCTCACCCCGAAGTTCCTGCAGAACTGGCAGTTGCGCAGCGGCTCTCCCTATTTGCGGGCGATTGTGGAAAGTGAGGATCGTAAGGTAATGAACGATTTCTGCTGGGGCCGGGAGGTGATCGATCTCGTGATCGACTACCCGGCGGATTTTTCCGATGCAGAGGATTTTGTTTCCAGTCTCAAGAAGCTGCAACCCCGCCTGTATTCGATTTCTTCCAGTCCGAATGCTCATCCCGGGGAAGTTCACCTCACGATTGCAATCGTGCGCTACCACTCTCATGGGCGCCCGCGAGGCGGTGTGTGTTCGACTTTTGTGGCCGACCGGTCCGAGGGGCTCAAACCGGGGGTATTCGTTCATCACAACAAGGCCTTTCAGCTGGTGGACGACAACGATGCTCCCATCATCATGGTTGGACCGGGAACGGGCATTGCTCCATTCCGGGCCTTTCTGGAAGAGCGCCAGCACAGGGGCGCTCAGGGCAGGAACTGGCTGATTTTTGGTAATCCACACCGGGAAACGGATTTCCTGTATGAGGAGCAGCTGATGTCCCTTCAGAAGGAAGGCATTCTGAACCGCCTCGATCTGGCCTTCTCGCGGGATCAGGAAGAAAAAATTTATGTTCAGCACCGCATGGAAGAAAATGGGGCTGAATTGTGGGCGTGGCTTGAGCAAGGAGCCACCTTCTACGTATGCGGTGATGCGACCAGGATGGCCAAGGATGTGGATGCCTCCCTCCATCGGATCGTGGAGCAGCATGGAGGGAAAAGCGCGGATGAGGCCAAGGATTTCGTGAAGGCCCTCAAGAAGGAGAAACGCTACCAGCGGGACGTTTACTAGGGTTGGCCGGGAGGGTGCCCAGGCATTCGTTTCTTGGTCAGAATTGCTGCCTGACTCTCCCTGAGGGCAGCACAGGAGCTTGATTTGCCGGGGTTCCCGGCTTGCTCAAACGGGTGTTTGAGTTCAAATTGAACTTCCGCCCGCCCTGCATGAATTTTTTTCGCCACATTGCGTCAAACCTAGTGAAAGGGCCCGTTCCCGGTGACGCCGCAGGCGGCGGAGGGGGAGGGGAGCCGGACTCACTCCCAGACGCGGAATTAGTCTCGCGGTGTCAGAAGGGCGATTACAGCGCCTTTGATGCTCTCGTGACCAAGCACCGCGGCCGGGTTTTTGCGATGATCCAGAACATGGTCAAAAACGAAGCTGATTCCTGGGACCTCGCCCAGGAGGTGTTCGTGAAGGTGTGGAAGGCCCTTCCGAAGTTTGAAGCGAGGGCACGCTTCTCGACATGGATGTATCGGATCACGCATAACGTCGTCTATGACTGGATGCGCAAGCGGAAGATTGAGTCGGCTGGCGATCTTGACGACAACCTGCTGGACCGGGAAGTCATTGCTGCTGGAGCCCAGGCGGCGCCGGCCCAGGCGGCTCGTCCGGACGACGCGCTCTCGCAGGGCGAGCTGCGCGCAACGATCGAAGGGGCGTTGCAGAGACTTTCCCCGGAGCACCGTGAGGCAATCCTGCTTCGTGAAGTGCAAGGTTTAGAGTATAAGGAGATTGCCGACGTGATGGATTGCTCCATCGGGACGGTGATGAGTCGATTGTTTTACGCCCGGAAAAAACTGCAATCCCTACTGACCAAGTCATGAATAATGATCGTAAAGAAGAGCTTCTCACCCGTTGGAT
>CAWWCX010000198.1:0-7598 GCA_963935445.1 uncultured Roseibacillus sp. | reverse complement strand
CCAGGCTCTTGCGGCAGATCTTCTGGACTTACGCGGCGTATATCCTTGGGACGCACCTGGTTTTTGCAGTCGTCTCCGTAACCTGCGCCCACGGGTTGCTGGATGGTAGTGCGATGGCGACGGTGATGTCGGGTTTTATCTGCCTCTGGTGGGGAGCCCGGTGGATTATTCATCTCATCGGTTTCGATATGGCGGAGGTGCCCGACGAGGGGTGGCATCTTTTGGCGAAGAAAGCCCTCGGTCTCCTGTTCGCGGGGCTTGCCGTTGTTTACCTGGCGGCATTTCTTTTCAATCGCGGATTGCTGACCTGAACGATGACGGGAGATCTTTTCCTCAGCGCCCTGCTGATCGCGCTGGCGGTAGTGGCGGGCCGGGTGTGGGTCCTTCTGCCTTCTAGGGCCGCACGAATGGGGGCCTGGGCAGCCCTTGCGGGCGGCGTTATTTGCCTGAGTTTCCTCGAACGCCCTCCGCTGCTCCGGATGGCGGTGTTCTGCACGTTCCTTCTCGGAGCGATGAAGGCACTGGTCTATGTGGAGTGGGCAGCGACGGGAAGGCGTCTGACGTGGGGGCGCTATCTCATTTTTTCCTTCCTCTGGTTCGGGATGGAGCCGGGGACCTTCGCGAGGCGTCGGATGGGGCTGGAGTGGAGAAGTCACCTTCGGATTGGGATGATGTGTGCCTCCGCTGGGCTTCTGGCAGCTCTGATTGTGCGCAGTGCTGGCTGGCCCCACGTCCTGCTGCTCTTTGTTCCAATGAGCCTTGCATTCCACTATGGTGTCTTGCGACTCATGACCGCCGGATTCCGCCTTGGCGGCCTGCCAGCGCAGGTTCTGTTTCGCAACCCCTTCATGAGCACCGGGCTTGGGGATTTCTGGGCCGTGCGCTGGAACACGGGGTATGCCCATATGATGGCGCGCACTGTGCTCCGGCCGGCGCGGCACGTGGTGGGAAGCCGTCTGGCACAGTTCATGGTCTTTGTGTTTTCCGGCCTCCTTCATGAAATTGCGATCACAGTCCCGGTTCGGAGCGGCTACGGTTTGCCGACCCTTTATTTTCTCATCCAAGGGCTGGCGGTAGAGGTTGAGAACCATCTGATCCCCCGGAAACTGAGGAGGCCGTGGGCGCTGGCCAGTGTTCTGTTTCCGATCGGCCTGCTCTTTCCACCGGCGTTCCGCGAGGAGTGCATTGTGAGGGTCCTGAGCGTCCTCCCCGATCTCTTCCCCTGACGGGGTTGCGGTCCGGTTCTCTTGGATTGAGGGGCGAAACAGTCCCGCAGGCGGCGGATTCGACCGCTTCCGGGGCCGGGAACGGCGAATGAGCGCTGGCTCGCCACGGGTAAGAGGCTGCCGGGCCGAAAAAGTTTATCTCCACAAAATGAATTCTTTGAGGAGTCCCCGAACTTGCCGTAAGGTGCTGCCGCAAGGGGGAGCTGGGCTCTTCCGGGTCAGGACACATGATTGAACGACGAAAAATTGAGGCGGGCATCCGCACCCTTCTCATTCTGGCCTGCCTGGTGATCGTGATTGCCGGGCTGAAGGCTGCCGGCCAGTTCTTTGTCCCCTTCCTCCTGGCCCTCTTTATTGCGACGGTCAGTTTTCCGATAACGGCTTGGTTGAGAAAGCACAGGGTACCCCGTTTTTTTGCGGTCGTGGCGACGGTGCTGGTCGATTTCGCCTTTCTGGCGGGTGTGGTCCTGATCGGGGTGGTCCTGATCGGGGAGCTGCAGGAGAAATGGGAGAGCAAGTATCAGGCCGAAAGTACTGAAAAACTGGCGCAGGCGGAGGATTGGGCGGTCGCAGCCATCGTGAAGTGGTCCAACATCCCGGAGGAGGAAGCCCGGGACAACGTGCGCAGCTATGTGACCGAGGATCTCACCAAGCAGCTTGCCAGTATCAAGGTCGAGGACATCGTCGACTTGGGCACGAATGTGATGGGCAGGGTGACGGCCTTTCTCGGGGCTGCCTTCATCGTGGTGCTCTGCACGGTCTTCATGCTGATGGAGGCGCGCATGTTTGCGCGCCGACTCAGTCTCATCGCGGAGGCACGCGGACCTAATTTTGAGCGAATGCTCTACGCGGGGAAGGACATCCAGCGCTTCCTTGGGATCAAGACCATGGTCAGCCTGGCCACTGGATTTCTGGCGGGCTTCCTGTGCTGGGCTGCGGGACTCGATTTTTTCATCCTCTGGGGCATCCTTGCCTGGGCCCTCAACTACATCCCGGTGATGGGATCGATTGTCGCGGGAATTCCCCCCACCATCCTCGCCCTCGTCCTGATGGGTTGGCCCAGTGCGGTGGCAGTGGGCGTTGGGTATGTGGCAATCAATGTGTTCCTCGGAAACTTTGTCGAACCGATGATGATGGGTAACCGCTTCGGACTGTCGACCCTTGTCGTCATTGTTTCGGTGATGTTCTGGGGTTGGGTATGGGGACCGGTGGGAATGTTCCTCGCCGTCCCGATCATGATGATGCTCAAGGTTTTTCTGGAGAACAGCTACGAGTTCCGCTGGATCGCGGTGGCGATCAGCAAGGAGAAACGGGAAACGGACGAGGATGATCAGGAAATGAAGGAGGCTGTCGAGGCGTCTCCTCTTGCTCCCGAGGGCGGAGCGTCGCAGTAGGCGGGAGCCGGCTGATCTTCCCGCCACAGCTTTCAAGAGATTATTGCCTGCATGGAGCGGTTTCAGAAACTGGCCCTCGCGGCCCTCATCTCCGTCCTTCTTCTTCTCGTGGTGGGTGCGATAGTCCGTGCCACCGGATCAGGGCTCGGTTGCCCGGACTGGCCCAAGTGCTGGGGAAAGCTGATTCCCCCGACGCGGGCAGAACAGGTGGATCTCGACAAGATCAACCTGGAGAAATTTCGACTTAAGGCGGAACGCCATGGGCGCGATCCGTCCACGATCACCCGGGAGTCTTTACGGGCCGAGTTCAACCCGGTTCACACGTGGGTGGAGTTCATCAATCGCCTGTTTGCGATGCCTGTCGGAATCCTGACGCTTGCTCTCATGGTCGCCTCATTCTGGCAGTGGTCAAAGCGCCCCCTGGTCTGCATTCTCAGTGTGTCCGCATTTCTGCTGGTTCTGCTCAACGCGGAGTTGGGGCGGCGAGTTGTCCTGAGTGGCCTCCGGCCAGGAGTGATCACCCTGCATATGGCGCTGGCTATCATTCTCCTTTGTTTGCTTGTCTATGTCGCCTGGCGGGGGCGGGCGGTGCCCTGGCGCCGAACGCTCCGGGGTCGTGGAGGCCGGGCGGCGTGGATTCTTGGGTTGGCTGTTTTCGTGCTGACGGTCGTAGAGGGAGTGATGGGCGCTCAGGTGAGGGAATTGACGGACGCGATGGCAATGGCCCGGGGATCGGAATCCCGGGCGGACTGGAGCGCGGAACTTGAGGGGTCACCGGTATACCTCGTGCACCGGAGTTTCTCCTGGCTGATCGTGGTGGGGTCGGGCGCTTTCCTGATCCTTGTGCGCAGGGCCCATGCGGAGGGATTGTGCTGGATCGAGAAACTTGTCGCCTTTCTGGTGGGAGGGCTTCTCGTGATGGGGGTAGTGTTGTCCCATGTCGGTGTGCTTCCCGTGGTACAGGTGCTCCATGTGGCTGCAGCTGCCGTTCTCGTTGCCGCGCTCTTTTTCTGGTTGCTGGCCACCCGGCCACAGGCAGCGTAGAAATCTCCCGGATGCCGATCGCTCCTCCTGAAAACCCCGCGAGGCGAACCTTCGTTTTTGATAACCTCCGTGCGTGGCCGGGTGGTGCGGTGGAAACCCTGGCGATGACCTTTGTTGTCCTCATCGCGGTGCGGGTTTTTCACGCAGAGGCGTGGCAGAAGGCCACCTTGGTGGCGGCCTCCAGTTTTGGTCTGCTTCTCAGTCTCTTTCCTGTTCAGCTGGTGCGCCGGACCGGGATCTCGGTCAACGTGGGAACGGCGGTCCTCTGGTGCGTCTCGGCAGTGTGCCTTCTGGTTGCTGGTCTCGGAGGCCGAAACATGGACATTTTCCTGCCTTCGATGGTCGTCGCCCTGATTTGCCTGACGCTCAGCATCCCGCTCATGTCGCAGATTTATCGCAAGCACTACCCTGATGACTCCCGGGGAAGGTTGTTTGCCTCGACCGGAGTACTGCGCAAGGCGTCAGCGCTGATCGTTGCGGCCATCTTCGGCAAGGTGCTGGAGAACAACCTGGATGATTTTCGATGGGTGCTCCTGTCGTATGGAGCGTGCTGCGTTCTCATGGCCGCCTGCGTGCTGGCCATGGAGCGGGTTCATCTGCAGCGCTCCAGGGAGGTAAGGCTGTTTGGTGCTCTCGGGCATCTCCGGCACGACCGCATCTTCCGTTCGCTGCTTACCTCCTGGATGATTCTGGGCTTCGGTAATCTGCTCTGCTGGTCGGTCTTTGTGGAATACGTCTCCAATCCTTCCTACGGATACGAACTCACCGAGTTTACCATTGCGTTCATCACCGGTTCGCTGCCTGAGATCATGTTCCTCTTCACGGTAGTTGGCTGGGGGATCATCTTCGACCGGGTCAATTTCTTTGCGGTGCGGATCATCCTGAACCTGTTTTTTATTGGCGGGATGCTGTTTTACTTCTCGGGTTTCGGAATTTGGGCCCTTTGTGTCGGAATTTCCCTGCACGGGATCGGCAGGGCGGGAGGCAATATCGCATGGAGTCTCTGGGTGACCAAGTTTGCCAAGGCGGAGCAGGTGGCCGAGTATATGAGCGTGCACACATTCCTCTGTGGCGTGAGGGGGGTCATCGCGCCCTTTATCGCCTTTCCGATGATCGCCCACCTTGGCCCGCGCTGGGTGGGTGGTGCAGGGGTCGTTTTCCTTTCGGTGGCTACCTTGATGATCTGGCCGCATCTTCGGCCAAAGCAAGGGGATGAGGATGAGAAGTCGGACACTTGTAACCGGGGGTGAGGAGGGAGTCGGTGACCCGGCGTTAAGAGTTCAGGTGCGATCTTGGGGCAACCCTTTTCCGCGAGTGGCACGGTGACCGACGGGCAAAATCCCCACGGGGGCGTGTTTTTTCCAGCCAAGTGGTTCCTGCCGTAGCGCTTAAAGCGGGGTTGTCTCGAGAGGAGCCAGGCTTCTGCTGAAGTCGGGCCTGCCCATCTCGAAGGCTCCTTGAGAGCGGGGATGGGTGGCGGACGTCTGCGAGCACGCGCGGCTTGCGGGCTTGCTGGTTTTTTGCATACTCGCGCGGCCGCGAGATCAGCCAGCTTAGCTTCAATTGGTAGAGCTCTCGATTTGTAATCGAGCGGTTGTCGGTTCGAGTCCGACAGCTGGCTCGCGGCTCGCGGCCGAGGTGGTCTGTTCCCGGGGCAAGGGTTGCGGTGAGCGGGAGAGATAGCGGCCTCAGAAACACCTCTTTCAGGATGGGCTTTTTTGGAGAGCGCGATATCCTGAGGAAGTCAATTTCTTGTGATTGAATTTCCGGACCCCGATCGAAGGGCGGAAGCATCCGAAACATCATCGCGAAGCGTCGCGTATCAGACTGACAACCTACCATGATACCCCGAAGAACCGCCCTCCGCAGAATGGCCGCTGGTTTTGGTGCCGCGTTTGGTGCTCCTGTCCTTCCCTCCCTCGGGGAAGCGGCCGTCGGTCCGGCAGGAAAGGCCAAGCGCGTCATTTTCTTTTTGCAGAATCAGGGGTTTGATCCCCTGACCTGCATACCGGCGGGAATGAAGAGCAGCAGTTCGCTGGCCAAGGCCAAGCTCCCCGAGCCCATTGCGGCTCTCGAGCCCTACAAGGAGAGGCTGCATATCATCAATGGCCTCCATGGGGTGCATACCAGTCCCTCGCACAGCGCGTTCTTCGGCGCTCTCGGTGGCTACCGGGGAAGTGATGGGGTGCCGCCCAGCGGGCCCACCATTGACTACACCCTGAGCCGAAGTCTGCCGGAGACCCTCTTGCCCCATCTCTGCATAGGGATGGATTCCCTGGAGAACATGAAGACCAAGCCCACGGTGGCCAACCTCTCGGCAAGTGGGGCGGGTCAACCAATCTTCATGCATTCCAACCCAAACCACCTGTATGAGATGCTCTACGGTGGTATCGCGGAGGGAGAAATCCGGAAGCAGCATGAAGCGCGTTCGGGCATGTTCGACAGGATTGCCAGGCTTGCCGAGGCCAAGGGAGAGGGCCTTCATGGTCCAAGCCGTCAACGATACACTCAGTATGTCGATGGGTTCGGTGAGATCAATGGCTTGCGAGAGCGGCTTGGCAAGGCCGGCCCCCGCCTGCGGGAGTTCGCCCCGGAGGTGGACGACCGCTACACCAATCCCGAGTTCGAGACCGACTGGCACGATGCCCTTCTGGATCTTGGGATCTCAGCCCTGAAGTCCGGGATCACCAGTGTCCTGACGATCGGATCAGGGCGGGGAGAGATCTTTGGAGCGTGGAAGGGACTGGGTGTGGAGCAGCAGGGCCACAACCTCGGGCACATGAAGCAGCCGAACAATCCGATCTGGGTCAAGATCCGCCAGTATAACAGCCGGATGCTCGTGCGCCTGATGGAAGAACTGGAAAAGGTGCCGGAGGGCAGTGGCACGATGATGGATAACACCCTGATCGTCTACACCAGCAACAATGGAGACTATCAGCATACTTCCGGCAAGAACTGGCCGGTGATGTTGCTGGGGAACTACGATGGTGCCTTCCGGACCGGGTGCTTCACCCAGCTCGACGGCAAGCGCCCGATCAACGCCCTCTACACATCGATTCTCCGGGCTTCGGGCGTTTCAGGAGACCGCTATAACATGTCTGAGAAACTGGCGGCCAAATTCGACTCGGAAACAGGCCCCTTGAAGGAAATCCTGACGTGAGGATGCTGATTCCTGTCCTCGGGGCGTTTCTTCATGTCCCGATACTGTCCGCAGTCCCGGCGGAGGGCGGTCCCTACGTGCCAGGCGGGGTGGTGACGGGTGACTTCGAAAATTTTGCGCAGGTTTTCCTGGAAAAGCACTGTTTCGACTGCCACGACGATGCCACGGCCAAGGGGGATCTCTCCCTGATCGATCTGGGTCCTGTGGATGAGGCCAATGCCGCACTCTGGAAATCGATCTGGGCCCAGGTCAGCCTGCAGGAAATGCCGCCTCCAAAAAAGGCGCAGCCCGGCTTGATTGAGCGGTTGCGTTTCTCCGACTGGATCGTGGCTGAGCTGCGCAGAGCCATGAAAAACAAGGGAGGCTTTCGGGCGCATCTTGACCCCCACAAGGGGAACTTCCTCAATCATGACCTGCTTTTCGGACCCTTGCCCCGGGGAATCGAGCTGAAGCCGGCGTCCTCTCCGGCCCGCCTTTGGCGGGTGACTCCGCAGGAGCATATCACCAGGCTGAATGACCTGATTAACACGGAGCCAGAATACGATGCCACCCATCCGGGTCGCCGAACTCATGGAGATGTGGTTCCCACCAACCATGGAGGAGAGCTGAAGCTCTACTTTGGAACAGACCGCATCACGAAGTGGCTGGGAGGCACGGTGGCGTATGCCACCGCGGTAAAGAGTGTGCCTGCGGTTCTTTCTTCGACCCGCAAGCACGGATTCGAGAACTATCCCGGGTTCGCCACGGTCAATAGCGCGGAGGCGACCCAGATCC
>CAWWCX010000197.1:0-7652 GCA_963935445.1 uncultured Roseibacillus sp. | reverse complement strand
GTTTTCCAGACCCGATCCCCGGTAAACAACCCCCACCGCGGCACCCACCGCTCCCCGCCGATCATGAAGCGACCAGCCCTCTCCCTCGCCTTCACCGCCACGCTCTGCACCCTCGCCTCAACGACTTCTGCCGAACAAGTCGTCATCAGCGAAATCATGTACAACCCGGCGGATGACAAGCCCGAGTTCATCGAGGTGCAGAACCTTACCGTGACACCCCTGGACCTCGCAAACTGGCGGTTCACGAACGGGGTCGCTTACGAGTTCCCCTCCTTTTCTGCCCGCAACCCGCAAGCCAGTTTTCTCGGGGCCTTTGAACGCATCCTGGTGACCTCCACGACACCCTCGGCCCTGCGGGCCGCCTACTCCATTCCTGGATCCGTCCGCATCTTCGGTCCCTGGACCGGATTACTTGAAAACGGAGGCGAGCGCATCACCCTCAAGGACAAGAACGGCACCACTCTCACCACCGTCTCCTACAACGACCGCGGGAAGTTCTCCACTGCCGCCGACGGAGCAGGTCACAGTCTCGTCCTGAAGGCGACCAACCGTGTGATTGATGACTGGCGCCAGTGGCGCGCCAGCGCCAATCCTGGTGGATCCCCGGGCAGCGAGGACCCGGCGGTGGGAACCCTCGCCTCATCGCTTTCACTCAGCGAAGTCGCTTTCCTTGAGGGTCGCGGGGAAACCGCGTGGGTCGAGATTTACAACAACGGCACAGCCTCCCAATCGCTGGGCAATGTCTTCCTTGCCTCTACCCGCGACTTCTCGGACAAGATTTCCGTCGGGGGCTCGGTCCCGGCCGGCAACTACCGCAGCCTCGACGTCCGCTTCAGTATTCCGCCGGGCCAGGACCGCCTGCCCCTCTTCCTCATTGATTCCGCGAACCGGGTGCTGGACTCCGCCCTGATCCAGCGACGCACCGGTCGAAACTACGCACAGGTATTCCCCCCGGCCTCCAACGACTGGTTCGTTGCCAGCACATCCACGCGGAATGCGCCAAATGACCCGGACCGCTACACTGATATCATCATCAATGAGGTGATGTACGACCCCCCGTCCAAGCAACGCAACAGCGAGTTTATCGAGCTATACAACCGGGGCGCCCAGCGCGTGAACCTCTCCGGATGGTCTTTCGAGGACGGGATCGACTTCACCTTCCCCGCTGGCACGACCCTCCAACCCGGTGCATTCCTTGTCGTTGCCGCGGACGCGGCCTGGATGAAGTCGGTCTACGGCAATATTCCCGTCATCGGCGACTACACCGGCAATCTGCGCAATGGGGGCGAGCTTCTCCGCCTCGAGGATACCTGGGGAAATCTCGTTGACCAGGTTGACTACCTTCCCAGCGGTGACTGGCCCGAACTCACGGATGGCGACGGGAGCAGCATGGAGCTCAAGCATCCGGAAATGGACAACGACTCTCCTTCCGCCTGGGCCGACTCCGACGAGAGCGGCAAGGGCGAGTGGAAGACCTTCACCCATGAGGAAACCTACCAGGAGCTGCGTTCACGGGGAAGCTCCAGCGAGTACAAGGAGTTCCATTTCCACCTCGTGGGCGACTCCTACCTTGTCCTGCGCAACATCCAACTGCGCGAAAACGGCACCGGCGGAAACCTCCTCCAGAACGTCACCCAGAAGAGTTCAAACGGTTACAGCAATACCGGCTGGCTCTGTACGGGGAACCACTGGGCCAGCTTCCTGCAGCGCAGCGAGCTTCATCTCATCTGCGATGGACACGGCGACAACAAGGCGAACCGGGCCGAGATCGACTGCACCGGCATCCAGCGCAACCGCAACTACGAGATCAGCTTCGAGGCCCGCTGGGTGCATGGTAAGCCACGCCTGATCGCGCAAACCTGGGACCATACCGTGGGCTCCACCTTCGAGGTTCCGATCCCAAACAACCTCGGCACACCCGGCGCCGAGAATTCCCGCCTCCAGAGCGCCCCACCTCCCGAGGTCACCAAGGTCCTTCATTCCCCTGCCGTCCCTCGCGTCAACCAGTCGGTCGTGGTCACGGCCCAGGTCGGATCCGCCGACCCTCTCACCTCCGTCCGGGTCTGGTACCGCCTCGACAACAGCTCCGCGAACGGAAGCTGGCAACAACAGTCCATGAACGATAACGGGGTGAGCGGTGACACCCGCAGGGGTGATGGCATCTACAGCACGACCCTCAGCCAGTACCGGAGTTCCGGTAACCTCATCCAGTTCTACGTGGAGGCCACCGCCAGCAACGGCGGGTCCACTCAACTCCCGAAGCTCGGGCGGGAGCGTCCGGCCATGTGGGTCGTCACGAACAGCCGGATGGGCCCGGATCTCACCAGTCAGCGCTTCATTCTCTCCCAGCGCGACCGCAACGCAATGACCTCGGCGGGATCGACCTCCTCATACGACTACGACTTCCCCCGCATGTCGAACCACTACTTCAACGCAACCTGCATCATCAACGAGACCGACATTTACTACAATGCGGAGATCCGCAAGAGCGGCAGTCCGTTCACGCGCTCGAGCGGGAGTGGGCTCGATCACGGAAAGTGGAAACTGCCCGCCGACCGCCTCTTTCGCGGGCGTCGCAAGTCAGTCATCGACCCCTCCGGCGGTAGCTCCAGCGACCGCTACGACGACCGTATGGCTCGCTACTTCCTCTATCTGATGGGGCATCCAATCAGCGAGGAGGAGATGGTCCGGGTCGCCATCAACGGAGAGGGCGGCTCCCTCCGGATCGACATGGAGCCCATCGCCGACGACTTCCTCGAACGCAACTTCGGAGATAACAGCTCCGGCACCCTCCTGCGCATCGACGACGAATGGTCCTTTGAGGATCACAACCCCGGCGACAACAATACCAGCCGGGGCTCCCGCAATGCCGACTGGTCCTACAAGAATACCGATAACCCGGTCCGCTACCACAGCGAGTGGCTCATGCGCAACAACGAGACCGATTACGATTATTCCAGTTTCATCGAGTTCGTCCGCAAGGTGGGAACCGGCAACTTTACACCAACTGAAATCGACCGAATTGCCGACCCCAACCTCCTCGGACTCAATGCCGCGGTTCGCGGCTACGACGGCGACTGGGACACTCTTACCCTCCGCCGGGGGAAAAATGCCTACTTCTATCGCAAGCCCGACGGCCGCTGGATGCTCGTCCACTGGGACGGCGACCGTGTGTTCGAGAACGCCGGTGAGAGCATCCTCGGCAACCTGTCAGGGGTTCGAAACTATTTCAACACCCCGCACGTCCGCCGCTACATGAACTACTACCTGACCGAACTGGTCGACAAGTGGACACGAGGCTCCGCCCGCACCGCAGCCTGGCTCCAGGCCGAGGAGGATTCCTCCAACGCCTACAGTGTTTCCGGGAAATACGTGAGCTGGTTCTCAAGCCGCGAGAACTCCGCCCTGAACTTCATCGGGAGCTCCTACAATGCCCCCTTCGGCGTCAATACCGAGGCTGGCCACCCCGACCCGGAGGTAGACCTCAGCGTGGGCGTGCCAATCATCGGCTATGCCGACCAGTGGGACTTCAATGACCAGAATCTCGACCTCGGCACGAGCTGGCGGGAACGCCTCTACAATTACTCCGACGATGGGTGGACCAGGGAGGGCGACGGAGGCAACAATGGCGGGCTCTACGGATTCGAGGATGATTCGATTCCAGCACCCGGCATCCGCACCCCCATGCTCAACAGCAGCAATGACGCCAATCATATCACCTACTATTTCCGGAAGGAGTTTGAATACAGCGGCAACCTTGAGGACGTTACCCTCACGATTGACCAGATCGTGGACGATGGAGCTCTCTACTATCTCAACGGAGAACTCCTGGGCGGCGCTGGAGTACCCTCTAACCCGGGATGGAAGACCGATGCCAGCCGGACCATAGGCAACGCCGACGAGGAACTGGGTGTCGTTTCGGAGCAGATTTCCGCCCCTACCCTCCGCAACGGCACGAATGTCATCGCCTGCGAAGTGCATCAGACCAACGAAGGAAGCTCCGACTGTGTATTCGGGGCCCGCATCAGCCTCTCCGCTCAGGCTGCCGCCAGCCTGGTCATCAATGAAGTTCTGCCTGGCGGGGGTGGCAACGGGTTCGTCGAGGTCTACAATCCCACCGGGACAGAAATCAACCTGAATGGCTGGCACCTCAGTAACAGCGCGGGCGACCTGACCAGATTTCGGATCAACCAGTCAATTCCCGTCCCCGCCCTCGGTTTTGCCTCAGTCGGTTTTTCGGAATCATCCCTTACCATCGGTGATCCGGTCGTCGTCTACCTCACCCAGCCGGACGGCACAACCATCGCCAATGCCATCGACACCAGCATGCCGCTCGATGGCCGGTCCCTCGGCCGCCAGCCGGCCGGTGGCAACAGCTGGTTCCTCTATGCCACTCCCACCCGCGGCACACCCAACCAGAGCGGTCCCACTTCCGCCAACTTCATAACCCTCAACGGCAGCGCGCCTTCCCGCGTCTTCGAGGTGCGCATCAAGGACCATCCAGAAGCCGACTTCTCGTGGAACTCCGACACGAGCTGGTCACTGTCTGGCATCTCCCTGGCCGGTGGAGAAAATATCTTTGAGGTGGAAGGCCTCGACCGCGAGGGCAACGTGGTGGAGAGCTCACAGTTTCCGGTCAACAAATCCGGCAATGCCCCACCCCTCGCATCGCTGGAGTCCGTTCCCTCCTCCCTGAACCTGAGCGTGGGCGAAACACTGGCGCTCGATGCCGGCAGCAGCTTCGACCCCGAGGGCACTCCACTCAGGGTCACCTGGGAAGTGGACACCCCGGGCATGCAGCTGGAAGCGGGCCCCAATGGAACTGCCGCGGCGACCTTCGCCCGGCCGGGGCTCTATGAGTTCACCGTCTCCGCCTCCGACACGGAGGGACAGAGCACTTCCCTCACCCGCGAAGTCGTGGTCTCCAACGAGGTCGACTTCAGCAGCTTCAGCAAGCTTCATCTCGAGGACCACTGGCAACTCAGCAACCTCGAACTGCGTGATAACTACTCGCCCTCCTCGTGGTATTCGCTGCAGGAAAACGACGGCAAGCTTGTCCTCCAGGTTCTCGAGGATAGCGCCAAGCCCCTGCAGGGCAGCACCTATCCTTCCATTCTGCGCGACCTCCCGGCCGAGACAGACTGGTCCCTCCACACCGACCTGAAACTGACCGGCGTTCAGTTCGGAGACTTCCAGACCGGCCTGGTCGTCGAGGTCGAGGAGGAAATCACCACCCGCTACGCCTTCAGCCTCGAGGATGGCGACACTCTCACCGCAAAACGCATCGTGGGCACGACGGTAACCACCCTCGCCTCCGTATCCCATCATGATGATGACGCCATCCTGCGGATCCGACGAAGTGGAGGGCAGCTCTTCTTCGAGCAGCGTGTCGATCGCGAGTGGCAATCCATACATCGCCACATCATCGAGGGCGGATTCACCGCTTCCCTCGGGGGAATGTTCACCGCCACCGAGTCGGCACAGCGTGTCCGCACCGCCTTCGACTATATCCTCCTGGTCGACCCCGGAACCACCCGCCCGGCCATCGAGTCGCTGCGCATCACCGAATTCATGTATCACCATCCCACCGATACCACCCTCGAGTGGATTGAACTCGCCAATACCGGAGACTCCCGCCTTGACCTCTCGGGAGTCTACTTTGAATCCGGGCGTCCCTTCGATGAGTTCGTCTTCGGAAACGTCTCCCTGGAGGCCGGGGAGGCGGCAGTCCTGGTAGGCGAAAGCAGCTCATTCATCTCGGAGCATGGGAACGGCCCCAGGATTCTCGGAGAATGGGCGGGCGGGCAACTTTCCAATGGCGGTGAACGCATCATCCTTCGGGATGCCCTCGGAAACCCGGTTCACGACTACGCGTATGACGACGAGTTCGGCTGGCCGATCGAGGCCGACGGCCGTGGCAGCTCCCTTGAGGTCGTCGACACGGAGGGCGACTACAGCGATCCCCTCAACTGGCGTGCCAGCGCAGTCCCGGGTGGCACTCCGGGGATTGTCACCGGCAGCCCGGACAGCGACGAAGATGGCCTCAGCGATACCCGGGAAGCCTTCTTCGGGACGGACCCGCTGGACCCGGACACCGACGGTGACGGTCTCGGAGATGGGGCCGAAATCACCGCGGGCACCGATCCCCTTGATGCAAGATCCCGCCTCACCATCGTCACGATCAACCGCACCGCTCCCGTCGGAGTAGTCACCGTCCGGTGGTCCAGCGTGGCCGGGAAAACCTACCGCCTGGAAGCGAGCTCCACCCTTGAGAACGCAGACTGGCAGGCCGTCCCCGGCGCCGAAGCCATTGTCGCGGCGGGAAACAATGCGGGGTTCACCGACCCGAGCGCGGTGGGGGTCTTCGAACGCTACTACCGGGTCGTGGTCCAGCCCTGAGCCACTCCCGCAGGATAACCGAGTCACCCCTGCTTTTTCCTCCAACTTCTCTCTTGCACACCCCCGGCCCCACCCATATCTTCCGGGCTCGCCCGCAGGGGCGAACCACCAAACAAAACCGCGGGGTGGAGCAGCCAGGTAGCTCGTCAGGCTCATAACCTGAAGGTCACAGGTTCAAATCCTGTCCCCGTAACCAATGAGGCTCAGTAGGTTAACCCTACTGAGCCTCTCCATTTTCAGGGCGGTGAAATGCGGTTTTTTGCAGCATCTATTGCAGGATTGACGATGCCCGTGCTCAGGTCGAAGAAACACTCTCGCTATCCGAGCGCTATCCAAACGAACGTGCTTTTGCCTTGTTGACGCTCGCCCGCATCAAAGTGGCCGCTGGGAGTCCACGAGCCCGCTCTCGACGAGATCGCGGCAAACAGGCACAGCAGTCCGAGATCTGGATGACACCGCCAATCGTTCCCCCTTCCGCTACTTTCCCCGCCCAGATCCAACGTGCCCGAGTAGCAGATTCAAGTTGTCCCGGATGGCCGCGGGTGCCGGGTGATTGATGAGATCCTGGCTTGAGAGAGCGCCCCTCAAGCTGAGAAGCTTTCCTGACGACAGACGCATCCCGATGATTCGACTCCTACTGCCCTTGCTATGCACGTGCCTCCTGGCCCTCCCGTCCACTGCGGCAGAGAAGCCGATGAACGTTGTCTTGATCGTGGCTGACGATCTGGGCTGGGCCGATCTGGCCTGCTACGGGAGCGATCTCCACGAAACGCCAAACCTCGATCGGCTGGCCGCGCAGTCTATTCGATTCACGGATGCCTACGCCGCGGCCGCGATCTGTTCGCCGACTCGCGCCTCTCTCCTCACCGGAAAGAGCCCCACCCGCCTTGGGATGACAATCTGGCACGAATGGGCTGCCCGGGGACCGGATCGGCGGGGGGACTATGTAGCCGCCGAAGCGGAACCCAACTTGAAACGCTCGGAACAGACTCTCGCAGAGGTCCTGAAGCCGCGCGGTTATGCGACGTTCCATGTCGGCAAATGGCATGTGGGCGATGTCCGCCACTACCCCGAGACCCAGGGATTCGACGTCAATATCGGCGGCACCCTCTGGGGCGCTCCTCCCACCTTTTTCTGGCCCTACCGTGGTCCTTTCGGTCCCGATCTCCGCTACGTGCCGGGATTGGAAGGCGGACAACCCGGCGAATACCTAACCGACCGCTTAACATCCGAGGCCATGCGCCTCATCGAAG
>CAWWCX010000196.1:0-7659 GCA_963935445.1 uncultured Roseibacillus sp. | reverse complement strand
GCTCCATCTCCCTCTTCACTTCTGGCAGCGGTGGTCGAAGCGGATCCAGAATCGGGGGCAGCTCAACCCGGGCCGTCCGATCGACAGCTGGGTGGAGCAGGGGCTCATGTCTGACCTGCCTCAGCAGAGAGGACTCGAACCGTTGCATCCGAACCTGCAGCGTCCCCTCTACCGCAGGCTCCCACTGATCAAGATAGGGCGCCTCCTGTCGGGCCCATTCGAGCCAACGCCGTGAAGCGTCGGTTCCCGGAGTAAGCACGGTCACCCGGCCCGCATCACGAAGATCTGCCTGCGCCTGTCCCCCTTCCACGCGGATCAGCATGACGCCCAGTCCGCACATCACGAGCGCGAGCACGACCGCCATCACCATCCGCCGTGTCGAGCCTCGCCCGACCCGCCAGCGAAACAGCAGTCCCGCCTCCTCATCACGCAGCGTGCGCCGGCATTTATGCGCAGGTTCCATCCTAATCGCTCCCCGGCAGCGCCTCTCCCTGGCTGCGGAAGTCCGTTTTCTCCATTTCCAGCCGACCACCCAGAATCACCTCGATCCCTACCTCCTCCGCCACACGTTCCAAGTCACTGATCAGCCCGATTTCCATGTCCTCGTCCATGATCGCAACCAGAACTTCGATCCCTCGCTCCGCCTTGAGGACAGCCAGTTGCCCGGCAAGATCCTCGAAAGCGATCTCCCTCCGGCCAAGGTGAAAACGGGCCTGAGGACCGCTACGTCCAAAAAGGCTCACTCGTTTCCCCGGTGGGATGGTATCCATCCGCGAACCGAACTTCATCTTGTTGAGTGGCACCCCGGCCTGTTCTGCCACGGCCGGGATGAGCGCAAAGAAAATAAGGAGTACCACCAGCACGTCCAGCACCGCCAGAAGATACAGGGCAGAGGGCCGCTCGGGCAGTGAGATCCTCGCTTTCACGGGTTTCCACTACGGGTCTCTTTTCCCTTTTCCTTTTGCGCCTCCACTTCCTCCCGGAAAGAGACAATCTCGGAATTCGAACGGGCATCGACGATCAGGTTGACCACCTCAATCCCCGTGCGCTGCAAACGATACAGCAGGCGCTTGGCCCTCCCGAGCATGGCCAGGTAGAAAAGATACGCACAGGTCGCGATGCAAAGGCCCGCCGCAGTCGTGACCAGGCTTTGAAAAATGCCCCCCGCAAGGCTGGCATGAGCAATCTCCCCTTCCGCCTGATTGATCTCGGTAAAGACGTCGATCAGTCCGAGTGAAGTTCCAAGAAGGCCGGCCAGCGGCGCTACCAGGGCAATTCCGAGCAGGGCGCGCAGGTTTTTCTCCATGCGGGGCACCTCCATGCAGACCGCCTCGTCCGCTATTTCCCGCAGGTCGGTCCTTTCCATGTGGTGCCGGGTCAACACGCTGTTGACTACGCGACCGACCGGTCCGGGAACACGGCCGGCCTCATGAATCGCTTCCGCAAACGCCTTCCGTCGGATGTGGTTCGATAGGCCCAGCAGAAAGTCGGCCGCGTTAACGCGGACGCTGTGAAAATAGAGCATCCGCTCAAAGACGAAGACGATTGCCAGAAACGCGAGGACGCCCTGAAGCCAGAGCACGGGACCGCCATACTGCAGGAGTTCTGCCATCGGGACACAGTATACCGCGTTGCTCCCTCCTTGACCAGATGTTCTCTGACGATCCACGAATTCCTCTCCCTGGCTGCGGTTCCATTGCCCTTGACCCCCTTCCCTGCTGCCTCTACCTAACGCAATGTCATTTGCTGAGCTTGGGCTCTCGGAGGAGGTCCTGAAGGCCATCGAAGAGTCGGGTTACACCACTCCAACCCCCATTCAGCAACAGGGGATCCCCCTCGTCCTCGAGGGCCGCGATGTCATTGGAGCCTCCCAAACCGGGACCGGGAAAACAGCGGCCTTCGCCCTTCCTGTCCTGAGCAAGCTCAGCCCGATTGGGAAGCCGCAATGCCTCGTCCTCGAACCAACCCGCGAACTTGCCCACCAGGTAGCGGAATCCTTCGAGCATTACGGCAAGCACACCGGGTTCCGGGTCGCCCTCCTCCACGGGGGCGTCGGCTACGGGAGCCAAGTGGATCAACTGGAAAACGGGGCCGATATCGTGGTTGCCACTCCGGGCCGTCTCATCGACCTCTTCTACCGGGCGACCATGCGTTTCGGCGCGCTGAAGGCCCTCATCCTCGACGAGGTCGATCGCATGCTGGACATGGGCTTTCTTCCCGATGTGCGCAAGATCGTGAACCTCTGCCCGTGGGACGAGCGGCAGACCCTGTTCTTTTCGGCCACCATGCCACCGGCGATCCAGACCTTCGCGGAATGGTGTCTGAAAGACCCTGTCGAAGTCGAGATCGCCCGCCGGGCAGTCGCCTCCACCGTGACACACGCCTTCTATCCCGTTTCCATGACTCAGCGGGACGAACTACTCCTTGCCCTCCTTGAGGAAACCGACTTCCAGAGCGTGATGATTTTCACCCGCACCCGCAAGGAAGCGGATTCCGTCGCGGGACTGCTCAGGCAGAAGGGACACGAAAAGGTCGCGGTGATGCACTCCGACATCCGCCAGACTGACCGGATGAAGGCTCTCAAGGGATTCAAGGAAGGACTCTTCGAAGTCCTTGTGGCCACTGATGTCGCAGCACGAGGAATCGATATTTCGAACGTGACCCACGTGATCAACTATCGCGTTCCCGAGAACGCAGAGGACTACGTGCACCGCATTGGCCGCACGGGCCGGGCAGAACAGGAAGGGGATGCCTTTACGCTGCTCACCGCGGACGAACTCGACTTCGCCGAATCGGTGGAACGCTTCATCGAAAAGAAAATCGAGCGCCGGAAGCTCCCGGACTTCGACTACTCCTATACCGCACTCCTCGACGACAAACCCAGCAAACCGATCCGCCGGCCCAGGCGTCCCTCCGGGCGACGACGGCGCTAGGAATCGCGATCTTTCGGGTTCTGCAATTCCTCACCCAAGGCTAGGCTGGCCTGCTGTCATGCGCATTCTCGCCATCGATCCCGCCATTCGGAACACGGGATTTGCCGTGGTGGAAGGCAATCACAAGGATCAGCGCGCCCTCGCCTACGACGTGCTCTCCATTCCGCGCAGACTACCACAGTCCGAGGCCCTGTCCGCGGTTCGCACCGGACTCGCGAACATCATCACAAAGTGGGAACCGGACGAGGTGGCGGTCGAGGGCATCATCTTCGTGCAGTCCCATCGCACCGCCATATCGATGGGCGCAGCTCGTGCAGCCGCCCTGATCGCGGCCGCCGATCACGGTCTGCCGGTCTACGAATACGCCCCACGCAAGATCAAGCAGGCTGTTGTTGGCAAGGGTGCGGCCGACAAGGAGCAGGTCGCCTTCATGGTCCGGGCCCTCCTCGGCCTCTCCGAGAACCCCCCGCACGATGCCGCGGATGCGCTCGCAATTGCCCTCGCCCACCTCTTCGCCTCCGACCCCCTCAAGCAGGACGCTCTCCCCCGTGCCAGAATCTAGCCTCATGAACTCGCGCTGGCTGGGATCGGATGTCCCCTATGAACACACCCTGCAGCTCCAGCAGGAGCACGTCTCCCAGCTTCACGCCGCAGCAACCGGAGAGTCCGTGTTTCTTCTGGAACATGCTCCCGTCTACACCATCGGTCGCACCCGGGACCAGAGCAGTCTCGGCCAGGCCTCCTACCTCCCCCATCCAGTGGTCGAAATCAACCGGGGTGGCCAGGCCACCTACCACGGTCCGGGTCAACTGGTCGGTTACCCCATCATCGATCTGCGCCGCTACGGACGGGACCTGCACGCCTACCTGCGCCTTCTCGAGGAGGCCCTCGTGACCTCTCTCGCCGACTACGGGGTAAAGGCTCAGCGCAGGGAGAACCTAACCGGGGTCTGGGTGGGTGAACGCAAAATCGCCAGCATTGGCGTGGGCGTCCGTAAATGGATTGCGATGCACGGCTTTGCGCTCAACGTCACGACCGAGTGTCTTCCACCATTCCAATTCATCACTCCCTGCGGACTGGACGGCGTGGCCATGACCTGCCTCCACGACGAAACCGACCAGCGCCCACAGCCCCAAGAAGTCGGGACGGTCGTGGCAGGACACCTGGAGAACCTCCTGCGCCAGCTTGCAGACGACTCCTCGTCATGAGGCGGAGGGCCCGGAGCCCGGGCCATGGGACCAGACGGACAAAGAAAGGCCCGGACATCGTCCGGGCCTTGAAAAACAGACCGTAGCTCTCAGCGCACCGGAGCGCGCGCGACTACTTCGCCTTGGCGGCCTTCTCGTCCGCGACCTTCTTGATCACTTCCTCCGAGATCCCCTTGGGGGCAGCCGCATAGTGGGAGAACTCCATCGAGAACTGGCCGCGTCCCGAGGTCATCGTTCGCAGGTCGCCGATATAACCGAACATTTCGCCAAGGGGCGCTTCGGCCTTGATCCGGATACCGGTGGGCGCGCGATCCTGGGCGTGAATCATGCCCCGGCGCCGGTTGAGGTCACCGATGACGTCGCCCACGTTGTCCTCAGGGGTAAAGACATCCAGCTTCATGATCGGCTCCAGAAGCTGGGGTCCGGCCTTGGGTATTGATTGCCGGTAGGCGGCCCTTGCGGCCAGTTCAAAGGCAACAGCCGAGGAGTCCACCGAGTGATGACCTCCATCCCTCAGGGTCACCTTGAAATCGAGACACGGGAACTCCGCAAGCACGCCTTTTTCAAGCGAGAGCCGGAACCCCTTCTCCACCGCGGGAATGTACTCTTTCGGGACGTTACCCCCGACAACCTTCGATTCGAACTCGAATCCGGAACCCGGCTCCAGCGGCTCAATCGTGTAATCGATCTTGCCATACTGACCGGATCCACCGCTCTGCTTCTTGTGGGTGTAGGAATCCTCAATCGTCTGGGTGACGGTCTCGCGGTAGGCAACCTGGGGAGCACCGACAATGGTCTCCACACCATAGGTTCGCTTCAGGATATCCACCTTGATATCCAGGTGAAGCTCTCCCATGCCCTTGAGCACGGTTTCTCCACTGTCCTGATCGGTCTCCACCCGGAAGGAAGGATCCTCCTTGATCATCTTCCCGAGGGCTACTCCGAGCTTGTCCGCCTGGCCGACTTCGGAAGGGTGAATCGCCATGGAGATGACCGGATCGGGGAAGACCATGGGCTCAAGCGTCGCCGGCTTCTTCTCGTCGCACAGTGTGTGCCCGGTCTGCACGTTCTTCAGCCCGAGGAGGGCCACGATATCTCCAGCCTGGGCTTCCTCGAGCTCCCTCCGGTCGTCAGCGTGCATCTCCACGATGCGTCCCACGCGCTCGGTCTTGCCTGTGAAGGTGTTGAGGATCATTGTTCCCTTCTTCAGCCGGCCCGAGTAGATCCGGGTGAAGGTCAGGGCCCCGTACTGGTCATCCATGATCTTGAAGGCCAGGGCGCGCAGGGGCAGATCGGGGTCGACAACCGCCAGCTCGCCCGTCTCGTTACCCTCGAGATCCACTTCGGGCTGGGGAGGCACCTCGGTCGGGTTGGGCAGGTAGTCAACCACTGCGTTCAGGATCAGCTGCACGCCCTTGTTCTTGAATGCCGAGCCACAGAAGGTCGGGAAGAAAGCAAGGTCGATTGTTCCCTTTCGGATGAGCCGCTTGAGGGTCTCCACGTCCGGCTCCTCGCCCTCGAGATACTTCTCCATCACCTCGTCGTCCTGCTCCACCGCCATCTCGATGAGCTCGCTGCGGTACTGTTCCACCTTGTCGGCCATCTCAGCGGGCGGCTCCTCGACCCGGTAGTTGGTCGGGTCGCCGGAATCATCCCAGATCCACGCCTCCTTCTTGAGAAGGTCGACTACGCCGACAAAATCATCCTCCGCCCCGATGGGCAGGGCCAGCACCATCGGCTTGGCTGCCAGCACATTCTTGATCTGGTCCACCACCCCGTAGAAGTCCGCGCCCACCCGGTCCATCTTGTTGACCAGGATCAGCCGGGCCACCTCGGACTCGTTCGCGTAACGCCAGTTCGTTTCGGACTGGGGCTCAACCCCGCCGGAGGCACAGAAGACACCAACACCTCCATCAAGCACCTTGAGCGACCGGTAGACCTCGATCGTGAAGTCCACGTGTCCCGGGGTGTCGATGATATTCAGCTGGTGGTCATTCCAGAAGCAGGTCGTCGCCGCGGACTGGATCGTAATACCACGCTCCTGCTCCTGTTCCATGAAGTCCGTGGTAGCCGCGCCGTCATGCACTTCACCGATCTTGTGGATCTTGCCGGTAAGCTTCAGGATGCGTTCCGTGGTAGTGGTCTTGCCGGCATCAACGTGCGCGAAGATGCCAATGTTGCGGTAGTTGGAAAGATCAGCCATGATTAGATGTTTGGTAGGCTAAATTTTTGCAGGCGCCGTGTCTGCCTCAACTACCCGGAAAAGTCGAGGCCAGAGACAGATTTTAGACCTGTTTTCTTGAGAAGACGGCGCCATTTACGGGGCTGCGGCATCTGCCATCACTTTGGCAGGCTGAACAAAGCTGCGTTTTTAAGCGCTCCCGGCTCCTCCTGCCGTCCACCCCATGCCGCTCAGCGCTTGTCTTCGACGAACTTGAAGGGCTTTCCCCCAACAAGGTCGTTGCTCGTGAAACTGGGGCACCAGTAGCGCTCGACGTGCTGGACAACCAGGTCCGTACCCGTGAAGTGATCCACCCCGGGGGGACGCTGGGGATTGTACATCGTATCTGTCATGTCCCGCATGAGGGCGACATTCTTGCCGACCTTGACCATCTGCCGGATTCCGAAGGGGCGTCCCAGCACACACATGTTGAGGTGCACTCCACACAGGATCACGTTGTCAATTTTCCGCGCCGCAAGCAGATTGTAGGTTTCCTGGCCATGGTCGGTAATGGCATCCCCCTTTTCAATCCCGATCGTCTTGATCTGCCTCGACCAGGCTTCCCGGATCTCGCACTTGGGCTCCTTGCAACTACAACCCATGTCCGAGTCATCAATGGGCAGCACCCCCTCGAAGGCCGGGTCCGGCCAGCACCATTTCGTTCCCCAGCGACTCTTTGTACTCAGCTTGACAGGGGGCTTCGTGAGAGGGGCCCCCTGCGCGTACTTCCTCTGGGGAGCGTCCTTGTAAAAGTCCACCACGCTACTCGGAGCGTGAATGATGAGGAGCCCCTTTGCCCGTGCCTTCCTGACCACCTCGTTCAGGGGGCCCGCCATCTCGCCCACCCGGCGCGCCGCCGACTTGCACCAATGATCGTCCCACATGTCACAGACGATGAGGGCCGTCCTCGCAGCCTCCCACTCCACCGTCTTCGTCACTTCCGTTGCAGGAGCATCCTTGGCCCGGGAGCGCATCGTGAGAGTGAGCATTTCCTCAGCCATGAGTGGACCGGTCAAAAGAACGAGCAGGAAGAGTGCGGTGAGGTGACGCAGAAGCGTTTTCATGGGGCCACGCTAAAGATCTAACCGCACCGTCGCAACTGTGAATCCCTTCGCCGGTTGCCGGGGATATTCCCTGCGACGCACTTTTTTCCTGCCCGGCCGCCCCATCCCTGCAGGAGCCAGGGATTCCATCATTACGAGCCAGGCGCCCGTCTTCGTCTCCATTTTCCCTCATCACGCTCCCCCGTGGTTCTGTCTCTTATACACATCTCCGAGCCCACGAGACCGTACTAGAT
>CAWWCX010000195.1:0-7696 GCA_963935445.1 uncultured Roseibacillus sp. | reverse complement strand
TTATGGGTCTTGGTGCGGATGGCCATTTCCCCCGGGTTGTCGTGGTGGGCCATGTGCATCCAGTAGCGGTAGTAAGCAGCCTTCTTCCAATCCGCAGGTTCCCTGCCGGTCTCGCAGATCGCCTTGAAGGACCGCCCCTGCATGGAGCTGGGCCGGGGAATGCCAGCGAAGTCCAGCATGAGGGAGGGAAAGTCGACGTTCTCCACGATGGCATCGCTGCGCGTGCCGCCCCGGATACTGCCCGGATAGCGGACGATGAAGGGCATGCGCATGGAAGGGTCATAGGCCCAGCGCTTGTCCTGGTAGTCGTTTTCCCCGAGCCAGAAGCCCTGGTCCCCGGTGTAGATGATGACGGTATTGTCATACAATCCCTCCTTCCTGAGATAGTCGAAGAGACGTTTGAGGTTGTCATCGACGCCCTTCACGCAGCGGAGGTACTTGCGAAGGTAGGCCTGGTAGGCGAGGCGGGTGGTTTCACGCTCGGACAACTTCGCCACATCATAGTCAGAGGGCAGCTCTTCCGGAAAGCGCTCCTTCAGGTCAACCGCGTAGGAGCGCCGCGGGTTGCGCTTGCCGATACTGGTCCCGATATGAGCGATGAGCTCATCCTCGTGCCCTCTCGTGGCGATGGAGCCAAAGGTCTTGGGAACATCGTAGAGCGTGGGGGGCTCCGGGATGGTCACGTCCCGAAGGTAGGATTGGTAACGCGGCGCGTTCTCAAAATAGTCGTGCGGAGCCTTGTACTGGTGGCAGAGGAAGAAAGGCTTGTCGGGATCACGCCTGTTCCTGAACCATTCGAGGGTGGAGTCGGTGATGGCGTCGGAAGAGTGCTGCCCCTCGTGGGTGACGGTATTCTGGGGCCATTTTCTCGGACCCTGGATACGGAACATGGTGTCGAAGTACTTTCCCTGACCCGGGAGCACCTTGTAGTAATCGAAATTCGGTTCCTTCTTGAGGTGCCACTTTCCGATCATGGCGGTTTGATACCCCGCCTCGCGAAACAGGATGGGCAGGGTCTGTTTCTCCGGCGCGATGTTTCCCCGGAGGTCGAACACTCCGTTCACGTGAGGATACTGCCCCGTGATGATGCAGGCCCGGCTTGGTGTGCAGATGGCATTCGTGCAGAAGGCATTGTCAAAGGTCATCCCCTCGGCAGCGAGGGAGTCGATGGTCGGAGTGGGATCCAGGTCCTTCAGCACCGTGGCGTAGGCTCCCACCGCCTGCGCAGTGTGATCATCCGACATGATGAAGAGTATATTGGGACGCTGATCGGCTGTCCTGCCCACGACGATGGAGAGGGCGAGGACCACGGGGACGAGAGCATACTTGTTCATGAATCTTTCCTGCGTTGATAAATCTGTTGGATGACGCGGGCAACCCGGCCCCAGCCGGTCATGGCTGGCCGGACTCCAGCCGGACCCGGGCATATGCGGAGTCCTCTCCCGGGGGAAGGTGCCACCGCATGGTGACATACCCGCCGGAGGGGGACTCGAAACCGGCAAAGACGGCTTCTCCGCCAGTCCAGTTCTCGAGGTCCGGCGAGGTTTCGATGTCGAGGCTGATCCCGCCGCCGGTGAGACTGCGTCGCACTTCCAGAACGATGTGCTCATCCTCCACCTCGATGGTCAGAGGCTGCTCCCCGAGCGCGTGAGCGAGGAGGTTCATCCCGGGCTGATAAGGCAGGGTATCGCTGCCGCCCGGCGTGCCTCCGGGGGAGAAACTCGGAAGCCAGTTCTGCGGAAGGGCAGGGTCGGGGTTGCTCGAGGGATCGGCGAGCACCAGGGAAAACCCATCTCCGTCCGCGCTCTCTGCCCATGGGGCGCCGTCATCGAAGCGGAAGCTGCGGATGACCGCGCCATCATAGGCAAGAAGCGAAAGCGGCTCCCCTCCATTGGCCAGCAAGCCGGTGTATTCATTCGGAGTGAGAACAAGCCGCTGTCCCGGGGCAAGCCGGTCCCCGGCGGCGAAGGCATACTGGATTCCATCCTCAAAGCGCACCCCGGCGAGATTGATTTCCTCATTCGAGATGTTGAGCAATTCGATGAACTCACCGTCTTCCGAAGGGCCCTCCGGGTTGTAGAGGACCTCGGAAATGACAAGGTTGCCGGAGGAAGCGGGAGTCCCGGTGAGGAAGGTTGCTTCCGTGATGGCACTCCACTCCCCATTTCTCAGGACGCGGGCCCGGACCATGGTCGAGGAATCGATCACCAGATTGCTTGCCGACCTCGCGCTGGGACTGATCGCCCCGCCAACGAGCCGGGGATCGCTGCCATCGGTGGTGAGGTAGACCTGCCCTGCGGTGCTCGAGAGTTCCAGGTTGTATCCGCCCGGGACCTGCCCTCCGTGCTGGCTGAAGACGGGCGCCCTCGAGATGGGATACACCCCTCCGACCCGCAACTGGTTGAGAAAAACCGCGAGGCGACCCGGGAAGAATTCCTCGTTCATGAAGTCGAGCATGTCCTGCCACTCGTTCCTGGTGGTATAGGGCTCATTGGGCCGGGAACGATCCCCCCAGCGTGCGGACTCTGCCACGAGGGAGGGTCGGATTTCCTCGGCCCGGGCATTGTAGAGCGCCGCCGCATTCTCCGGGGAAAGGACGCCGTCATTGAGGAAATGCTTGTTGAGCCGGTCCGCAAAGCGAATGAGATATTCCTCGTTGGCTTTCAGGTTGTGGTGCAGTTCGGTTGCATGGACGGGCCACTCCCGGTTCGTCCCGCTGGAGTTAAAATCGAAATTCCGCGGCCAGCGGTCACCCAGTCCCCGCTCCCCGTCCCACATGAAGAACATGAAGCCCGCTCCCTCCTCGCGACGCCGGCCCGCCCGCCAGTTGTTGCGCCAGTCGGCGGTCCCCGCCCAGAAATTGAAGAGGACATAATCGATGAAATTGTCGATATCGAGCAGGCCCCGGATCACCTCGTAACTGCGTGCACTCGCCATGTTTCCGCGCGACACGCGGAACATCCCGTCCCAAGCCCGCCGGTCGCCATCAATCAGGGTGTCGCTTTGCTTGAAGGCATCGTAGTCCTCCGGTTCACCCCCGAGGTGCTGCGAGAGGAAGTGGCCGTCTATACGTTCGATCAGGGTGTAGAACCCCCAGTAGAGGCCATTGAGGTAAAGGTGAAAGTACTCCTGGCTGGCCGATAGATGCCCCATCGCAACCTGGGCGTCCTTGTAGAACTGGTCACGGATATATTGCACGTTGGCCCGTGTAGTCGTTCCGTTCCCTGCGGATGCCGGGAAGGTCCAGCTCTCGCTGTTTCCACCACGCAGAATGAGATTGTCGAAAGTATCGACACTCGTGCGCGAGAAAAGCGGGGCCCTGAGCCTGCCCGGCCCATACTGCCTGCGGAAGGTGAGCCGCAGGTGATGCTTGTAGCGATTCGGATGCCGTGCGTAGTTCCCGCCAATCCGGATTCCGCAGTTGACCTGTCGGCCGGGCACCTTCGGAAAGCCCATGAATTCCGCCGAAGCGGGACGCTCCCAGTCACGGGGCTCGCCCTGCCCGGGGACGAACTGGTTGCCTGTTCCTCCATAGGGATTCGGGTAGATCCCCCCGATGGCAGGGTCCCGGCTCTCGTTCCACAGGTCATCGGGATCCATCACAATCGAAATGGTCGGGTGGTGACGGAGGGCATCGCGGACGGCCTGTTCCCCAAACTGCGCAATGATCCCGGAATCCATCTCATAGTCCGCCGGGCGCGGTAGATTGGTGGCTCCCTGGGCAACCGAGTTGTCCACCCCCCACGTGGCCGGCACGCCGGGCGGGGCGGCCGGCTGTCGGATGACGTCGGCGAGGAAGATATAGGTCTGGGTATCGACATTGCTGCTCACAAGCCCCGGCTTGGTGGCCACCGCCCGGAGCACAGTCGTGGTCTCGATGAGAACAGGGCCGGTGTAGAGCGTCCCGTTGGCCGGCGAAGGAACCGTGGCATCGGTGGTGTAGTAGATTGACGCACCTTCCGTTCTGGTCGCGATTTCGACGCGGAAGGGGTCTTCGTAGAACCCACGATCGACGCTGAAACTCGTATCCCGGACAAAGCCCGTGAAATCAACGGGACCGTTGGGCGTTCCCGGCGTGGGGGTGGCAAAGTAACCGCCCACCCCGAATGACATTCCATAAAACTGCCGGGGATACTCGAAGACGCTGGCGGTTGTCGCCCCGTCGGGGTTTCCGAGCGCAAGGTATCCCGGGGAGGAGGTGAGTGAGAACCCCGCATGCAATTCTGCTCCGGGATCGCTCCGGTCCTTTCCCGAGGCAAAGACCAGGAGGTATGCTCCGGGAGTCAGCTTGACATCCGGAAGGGACCACTTGCCGGGCTCATTCCGGTTATCACTCAGGGTGTAGCCTTGAGTCGAGAGAAGCGAGTTCCCCGCGTTGCGGAGCTCAATCCAGTCTACGGACTCCCCATCCTCGTCCACGACCCTCTCATCGCTGTTCGCGGAGAACTCGGTGATCTCCAGCGCAGCATGCGCGCACCAGGGCAGGGACAGGAGCGCCATCCACAGGGCAGGGGCCAGCTTCATAGGGGGTTTTCTCCCGCGAACCTTACGGCCGGTCATTGTCCCCCCGCAATCCCTAACTGGGGGAAGAGCCCCCCACTCCTAGGCCAGCAACTCGGTGATGATCTGCCCTCCAAACTGGCTGAGCTGCTTGTAGCGCCCGGCGTGGAAGTAGGTCAGCTTGTTATCATCCAGGCCGAGCAGATGGAGCAGGGTGACGTGAAAGTCGCGGATCGGGTGCTTTACGCCAACGGCTTCCGCTCCCAGCTCATCGGTGGCCCCGACTATAGCGCCTCTTTTCACGCCTCCTCCCGCCAGGAGCATGCCCATGGCGTCGGCATTGTGGCCCCGTCCCAGCGAGTAGACGCCACCACGCCTGTTGTTGTCAGGGGTCCGCCCGAATTCACCCGTCCAGATCACGAGAGTGTCCTCGAGCATGCCGCGCTGCTTGAGATCCCTGATAAGGGCCGCCATGGGCTTGTCGACACTCCTTATGCGGGCACTGTGACCCCGCTCAAGATAGTCATGACTGTCCCATCCACCGCTGAAGATCTGCACAAAGCGGACCCCCTCCTCGACCATGCGCCGGGCCATCAGGCACTGCCGCCCGAAGGTACTCGTTTCCTTCTGGTCGAGTCCATACATCTCGCGAACATGCTCCGGCTCTCCCCTGAGGTCGATCACGCCCGGGACCTCCGCCTGCATGCGATAGGCCAATTCATAGGACTCCATGCGGGCAGCAAGCTCCTCGTGATCGGGGTGCTGTTCGGCGTGGGCCTCGTTCAGGAAAGCGAGGGCATCAAGGGCCTTGCGCTGGTGCGCACGCGACTTCCACGACTGGGGGTTGAGATCGAGGATGGGCGTTCCTTCCGGCCGCAGACGCGTCCCCTGGTAAAAGGCGGGCAGAAAGCCATTGGACCAGTTGCGGGATCCTCCCTGTGGGAGAGCGAGCTCGGTCATGACGACATAGCCCGGAAGGTTCTGGTTCCTCGTCCCCAGACCGTAGGTGGCCCAGGCTCCCAGGGCCGGGTCCGCACCGAGACGGCTCCCGGTGTTCATGTGGAAGAGCGCCTCGGGGTGGTTAAGGGACTCGGCCTGGCATCCCCGGTAGTTGCATAGCTCATCGGCGACCTCGGGATCGGCAAGGTGCTGCCATTGGTCCGACATCTCGATCCCGGACTGGCCAACCTTCCGAAACTCGAAGGGGCTTCCCACGAAAAACTTGAATCCGGTCTCGAGCCCGCGCGTGCTCTTGGACTCCGTCTTGTGCAGCTCACGCAGCTTGGGCTTTGGGTCGAAGGTGTCCATGTGACCGGGCCCGCCCTCCATGAAGAGCATGATCACATTCTTGGCCCTTGCAGGAATCATGGGCTTCCTTGGCAGGAGAGGCCCCTGCACAGCATCCTCCCCTGCAAGCAGGTCCGTCATGGCGACTGAGCCGAGGGTCGCCCCGAGGCCATACAGGAACCCTCGTCGACTCGCGGCAGTGGAGAAGGGGCGGGAACAGGGAAAGGAGGACATGGCTTGGAGAGCGACAGGCTTCGGGAGAAGGCGACCCGTCAATAGAGATAGACAAACTCGTTACTGTTGAAGAGGAGGAGGCACAGGTCCGCAAGGGCCCGCGTGGCAGGGCTCACTTCAATGGCCTGCCGGTCCGGCTCGTAGTTTTCGAAAACCGGCAGGATTTCCTCATACTCGAAGGACTTTCCGGAGAATTCCTCCACGAGCGATCGCTTGATACGGGTCGGGTAGATCTGGCGCTGCGGAAGGACCCCTGCATGGTAGACCCGCATTTCCTCGACATACTTCACCATGCGCTCCTGCTCGGCGGCAGTAGGCACACGACCAAAAGCGAGACGGATGGCCCGCCGGACCTGATCCGGGAGCGACTGGGCTTCCCGCTCAACCCGACGGGCGAAGGCGATCGAGCGGGCAGTCGTGACGTCGCTGTTCAGTAGGGTAAAGGCCTGGGGCGAAACCGAGGCGGAATCGCGATCCTCGCAGGAGTCATTGGGATTCGGCTGATTCAAGGTCTCCAGGAAGGGATTGGCCAGGCCACGCACACGGTAAGCGTAGATACTGCGTCGGTTGCGCTCATTCGGCGTACGCGAGGGCTGATAGGCAGGCGCAATCGAGAACTGGATCATGCGGGGCTGGAGCGCCACCTCCATGTTCATCTCAGGCATGATGGGAACGCCCCCCGCCTTTGTATTCAACTCACCGCTGGTTCTCAGCATGGCGTCCCGAATCTCTTCCGCGCTGAGCCTGCGGGGCGGGAAGTAAGCCAAGAGGCTGTTATTGGGATCTTCGTTCCGGAGCTTTTCCATCCCCGGGTGCCGGCCGGACTGCTGGTAGGTTCGCGAAGTCATGATCAGGTGGTGAAGCCTCTTGATTCTCCAGCCGTGCTCGACGAAGTCGGCAGCCAGCCAGTCGAGCAGTTCGGGATGGGTTGGCTTGGCTCCCTTCACCCCGAAGTTGTTGGGGTTGCCGGCGATCGCCTTCCCGAAATGATGTTGCCAGATCCGGTTGACGATGGACCGGGCGGTGAGCGGGTTGCGCGGATCAGCGATCCACCGCGCCAGACCAAGGCGACGGCCTGCAAGCTCGTCGGTGAGCTGATAGGGGTCCCTCCCGGGAGCTTCCGCCACCGGCACCCCAAGTGCGCTGAGAACTCCGGGAGTCACCTTTTCCCCCGGGGCCTCCAATGCGCCCCCATCCAGGATCCGGCTGTCGGGACGCCATTTATTGTTGGCACGGGCATTCATGCGTAGCTTACGGGCATTGAGACGCCCCGGAACCGGTCCGTTATAGACCGTCTGCACGATGGGCCGGTAACGCTCGAGCCGGCGATTCCAGATCCACTCATCCTGTTCGCGTACCTTGAGCCTGCCCTCGTCCACATGGTCCAGCCCTACATGCCGGGGCGGTTTCCTGTCGTCAGGCAGGTCTCGCCGGTCGGCATGCGAAACGTATTCCAGCTTGCGTTCCTCAAACCATTTGCGGGCCGCCGTCTCCCGCTTGTGATAAAGCGCGTTCTTCTTCTCGCGCGCGAATGCCAGCAACCGTTCGGTCAGGGCACGCCCTTCAGCGAACCCCTCGCGGTTTTCCTTCTCCAGGAAGGGGGCGGGACGCTCCGCCAGATGGGTGGGCTCTGTCTCTTATACACATCTGACGCTGCCGACGATATGCAGTGTGT
>CAWWCX010000194.1:0-7723 GCA_963935445.1 uncultured Roseibacillus sp. | reverse complement strand
CCTTCGACAGCAGCACGAATGCAAAGCTGTTCCTGCGCGTCCGGCAGGAATGAGCCGCGGACTCCGCTGCCAACGCTATTGAATCATTCGAACTGCCTTGGACTTCAAGGCTTGTAGCGGACAGGGACAATTGCCAGACTGCCTGGTAATGACCCGTCCCTACCTTGCGAGACGCTTCATACCGATCCAGGACACGAAGCTGTTCCTCCGTATCCTGGAGGAATAACATGTTCCGTGAAACACGTTTGCAGCATCAGGCCCGAGCCCTCCTTCCCATGACCACAGACTCCCTGTCCCCGCTCGTTTTCCTTGTGCTCGTCTTTCCTCTTACCTCATGCGCGGCGGAGGAACAGCCCCCCAAACAAGACGAGGCAGTTAGTCCCCTGCCCCGGGCCCATGCTCACAACGACTACCACCACAAGCGACCGCTCTTCGATGCCCTCGCCCAGGGATTCTGCAGCGTGGAGGCTGACATTTTCCTGCGCGGAGAGAAATTCCACGTGGCCCACACCCGATTCGGGATCCGCAAGGACCGCACCCTGGAGGAACTGTATCTCAAGCCCCTCGCCGAGCGCGTCCGCGCAAACGGCGGGCACGTCTACCCGGACAGGAGCCGCTTCATCCTGCTCATCGACATCAAGTCCGACGGAAACGAGGCCTATCCTGTCCTCGACAAGCTCCTTACAAGGTATGGCGCCCTGTTCACTGCCCATCTCAACGGCACCGCCCGACCCGGACCCGTCACCGCCATCCTGAGCGGCGGACGACCGCGCCGGCTCATCGAGGAGGACGCAACCCGCTACTGCTCACTCGACGGACGCCCTGGTGATCTCGGGGACAAGGCCCCGGCCCACCTGATTCCCCTCGTCAGTGACAAGTGGTCCAACCACTTCAAGTGGCGTGGACGTGGCCCTTTCACGGATGAAGAACGGGCGAAGCTGGAAAAACTCGTCACCAGATGCCACAGCGAGGGACGCCTTCTTCGCTTCTGGGCGATTCCCGACCGGGTTGAATGCTGGCAGGCCCTCCACGGCGCGGGCGTCGACCTGATCAACACGGACAAACTGGGCGAACTGGCACACTTTCTCCGTTCGCAGAAATAAGGACGGGCAGGGGCTCAGCGCCGCAGCACCTTACCAGCAACCCTCCGGCCGACTTCCTTCGCGATCTTGCGCTCCATGTCCTTGCCCATGAGAATCTCAATCGCCCCCGGCACGGCCTGCCTGTAAGCCAGCGACTTGCAGGCCAGCGCAACCGCTTCGCTCTCCCGCAAACGGGCAAAGATACGGGACTCATCAATAATCGTGGCCATGATCTTGGCCCCCTGCACTTCCACCTGCAAGGAAAGCAGCGACATCAGGCTCCCCGCCCCGAGGGCTGCAGCAGCAAGTGCAAGTCCCAGCGTGGTGGAGAGCTTTGCTACCACCACCGCAAAGATGAGCACCACGAGGGTAAAGATGGGAAAGGCGAAACTGAACTTCACTGCCCACTGCCGCCACTTGAGCAGGTCCGGATTACGGATTGCGACCAGGCAGTGCCCACACAACAGGGCCACCTCGCCCAGCGCCACTACGTTGCGGGCTTCCGCAAGGCGCTTGGAAAGGATCAGCTTCACCGGCTCACCCACCTTGACCTCCGCCTTGCGCTTCTCGACCACCTCCACCTTCTTGGCAACCCCGGCCTTGGCAAGCAGGAGATCGGCAAGTTCCCTCCCGCTGCGGGAGGTCTCTGCATTCCCGGCCAGGCGCATCCCACGATCACAGAACAACTTTCGCACCACCACCGACAGGATGATGGGAATGAGAGAAACGATCAGGATCAGGCGCGCCACGGCTGGAGTCTACCCGATTTCCGTGCAAAATCGGTAACTAATAACGAAGAACCTCTCCCCTATCTCCACTCGTGCCTGGGATAGCGCCCGGCGAGCTCCTTCTTCATTTGCGGATACCCGTGTTCCCAGAAGCTGGAGAGATCCTGGGTCACCTGCCAAGCCCGCTGACTGGGGGCCAGGATCTGGACCTGTACCGGCCGGCCGGATATGGTGGGCGTCTCTTGGACCCCATACAGCTGCTGAACCTTGAGCGCGATGGTCGGAGCCATTCCCACTTCGTAGTTCACTTTTGCCCCGACCCCGTTGGCCAGCTCAATCCGCTCCGGAGCATAACTCTCGAGCGCGGCACGCTGCGGTTCCGACAGCCAGTCCCGCAGGGCCGGCCAGACATCACGGTCCTTCACCTCTCGATACGAACGCGCCCCGCTGCACACCTGCCCGATGACCAGCTCCCTCTCCTCGCTCCCAACCGGGCTGAGTTCCAGCTCGGGCATGGCCTCCGACACAAAGGCGACTCTTGCGATCCAACGCTCCACCTTGGAGTCCCATCGCTTGAGTTTGAGCGAACCAGCAACCACCTGAGCGGCCAGGAGGGCCGCTGCCTCCTCGTCGCTTACCTCTCCGCCCTCCCTCTCTTCGATGACGAGGTCGTAAAAAAGGGTCCTCCGGCGCGCCAGCACCCGCCGCGCCGTTTCGTCAAACACAGCACCTGCTTCTTCCCGGAACGCCTGCGGGAACATCTCCAGCAACCACTGCTGCTCCACCATCACCGTGTGCCTGAGGTTCACCGTCAACTCACGCCCCTGGACCTCCGTGATCTCCGTCGCCACGAAAATCCTGCCCTCCCGCGCAACGCTTGACTCATCCAGCTTCCCCCTCCTGCCGGATGTGGCCCGACAGGCCAGCGAGCCCTTGTTGGACCGTACCGCCACATGATCGGCAAAGGCCGCAAGCACGGCCCTCCCGAGAGGGTCACGCAACTCGTCCATCGCCATATGGCCCGGGCGAATCGCCGGACGCCCAGCGAGGCCGCACAGCTGCTGCCAGGCTTTCAGGGTCTCCCGGGCCTGTCGGGCATGGATTCCCACCTCCCCACAGCGGGCGGGGTCAAAGCGCACACGCTCCGCCTCCTCACAGGCCCTCCACTCGGCCTCGAAGTCCGAACGGTCCCCCTCCCGCTGGAAAGCCGCATGCTGGGCTCTGGTCGCCTTCCTGGTGAAAACACCTTCGCCCTGCAGGACCGCCGCCACGAAACAGGCTTCGGCCAGACACCCCTCTTCTTCAGCCGCCTCCAGCAGGCGGGCCGCCTGCGGAGACAACGGATATCGCGCCATCCGGAGCCCAACCTCGGTGACCAGCCCATCTTTATCGACCGCACCCAGCATCCCGAGCAGTCGCTCTGCCCGGTCGAGGGATTCCTCATGGGGAGCATCAAGCCAGCGAAAAGACCGTATTTCAGTGACCCCCGCTGCCTTCAGGTAAAGAACCGCCTCCGCAAGATCGACCCGGTAGACTTCCGGTCGCTCGAACGGCTCCCTTCGTGCCTGGTCCCGCTCACTCCATAACCTCACGCACCGGCCTGGTCCTGTCCGGCCCGCGCGCCCGGCACGTTGCTGGGCGGCCGCTTGCGAGATTTTCTGGATCGTCAGGGTATCGATCCCTCGACGGGCATCAAAAGCAGCAATCCGTGCCAAGCCGGAATCAATCACGGCCACAATCCCATCAATCGTGATCGACGTCTCGGCAACGTTGGTTGCCACGATAATCCGCGGCCTCCTGCCGGAACCCACCGCCTCCCATTGCGCCGTCGGCGACAGCGCGGAATACAGGGGCTTCACTTCCCATTCCCGGGCCCAGCTACCCCGCTCCAAGAGCTCTACCGTCTTCCGGATTTCAAAGGCGCCCGGAAGGAACACCAGGATACGCGGGGCGGTCTCCGTTCCTCGCTCCATCCCCTGCAATCGCGCCACCTCTTCCCGGCAGGCCCGGGCAGCCTGTTCCCAGATGGGGACACTCTCCATCGCCCCGTGCCTTCCGCGCCTTGGTGCAGGCGGGGGCTGGTAGGACACCTCCACCGGGTAGAGCCGTCCGCCAGCTTCCAGTTCCTCACAGGGAGCGAGATAATCCCCCAGCCCCTCGGTTTCCAGCGTGGCCGACATGACGAGCACCCGGAGTTCAGGCCGTCCGCCATCCTGCAGATCGAGCACCCGTGCGATTGCCAGGTCGGATGCCAGTCGACGCTCATGAAATTCGTCAAAAATCACGGCACCTATACCGGAAAGTTCCGAATCCTCCCGCAGCCACCGCTGGAGAATACCGTCGGTCACGTAGACAATCCGGGTCGAACGCCCGTAGCGGGCATCAAATCGCACCGCATAACCAACCTCCTCTCCGAGTCTCCCTCCCAGGGAACGGGAGACGAATTCAGCGAGGAGCCGGGCTGCAATCCTCCGGGGCTGCACCACCACGATCATCCCCTCGATGAGTCCCGCCTCCAACAGCATGACGGGCACTCCCGTCGACTTCCCCGAGCCGGTAGGAGCCCTCAGCAGAACCCGGCTGCATTTTCGCAGACGCTCCACCAATTTTTCCCGGATCTCGAATACAGGCAGAGCCACGGCCCTTTCTTAGTTCCTCCACCCCCACTTCCAAATCCTAATTCACCCGGCGCAGCAGGAGGGAATTCCCTGCAATTTCAGCCAATTCGAACCGTATCTACCTGAGGCAAAGCACTCCTGCGAACTCCCTCCCCGGGTCGGCGTTATTTCTTTGCACCTCACCTCAAACCAAATTAAGTTATCCTCATGTCAAACACTCTAGCGTTCATCGGCGGCCTCGGTGGCCCGGAGATCGCGGTAATCTTTGTGATCGTCCTGCTCCTGTTCGGAGCCAAGAAGATTCCCGAACTCGCTCGCGGGCTGGGGAAGAGCATGGGTGAATTCAAGCGCGCCCGCGATGAGTTCGAGGACGAAATAAAGATGGCCGAGTTCGAAGTTAGCCGTGAGGCTGACGAAGCCAAGGCCGAGGAGGCCAAGCACAAGGAGGAGGCTTCCACCTCCGAGACCTCCTGATGCGCCGTATCCTCCCAGATCCTGTTCTTGGTCACGCCCCGCAGCACGCCGGGGCGTTTCTTTTGCTATGCATCACCCTGCTCCTCTCCGCCTGCGGGGAGAAGGCGAACACCCCGGATTGGAACGAGGAGCAGAAACAGGCAGAAAACACCGACTCCACCCCGTCCTCCCCTCGCGAGACCCAGCCCTCACAGGACGAAACCCGGGCCAAGGACCAGGCCCCTCCTGCTGAAAGCACAGCGCAACTACGCTTTCTCTCCTACAATATCAGGAACTACCTCACGATGACGCGCTTCATCGATGGAGAGCGCCGGGACCGTCGCAAACCACCCCGTGAAGTGGAAGCTCTCGTCCGGATTATCGTTGCAGCCAAACCCGATGTCCTCGGAATCTGCGAGATTGGCACGGAAGAAGACCTTGCCGAACTGCAGGACAAGCTCTCCGAGGCCGGACTTCACCTCGAACACAGCACCTATGCCTCGGGAGCGGATGACACCCGCCGTCTCGCGCTTCTCTCCCGCCATCCCATCATCGCCTCCCATTCCGCAGGAGCCGACGGTTCTCTCACCTACCAGTCCATCGATGCCGACAATCGCCCAAAGGAATTCGCGATGCAACGGGGCATTCTGGATGCCACCGTCCAAGCCGGCGCAAGGCAGTTCCGCTTTCTAGGCGTGCACCTCAAGTCCAAGCGAGAAGTCCCGGAGGGGCACCAGGACCTCATGCGCCGTCACGAGGCCTATCTCCTCCGCAAACACGCCGACCGGATTCTGGAGAACAACCCCCAGGTACTGCTCTGCGTCTACGGCGATTTCAACGATACCAGACGGGAGAGCCCGGTTCGCTCCATTCAGGGGCCCACCCAGTCCACCCGCTATCTGGAGCCCCTCTCCCACAAGGACTCCCGTGGTGCGGTCTGGACCCACTACTGGGACTACCAGCACGTCTACTCCCGCTTCGACTACGTCCTTGCCAGCCGCGCGCTCCGGCCCCTTTTCGATCAAGAGGCCAGTCTCATCATCGATGATCCCGGCTGGTCCACCGCCTCCGACCACCGGGCACTCCTGAGCATCTTCAACCTGCAGCCCTGAAACGGGCCACAGGAACCCGGGCACCTTTGCCCGGCCGACGCATGGAACATTCTGTGCCGATGAAGCCAATCTTCCCGCCATTGCTCTTTCTCTCCTTCTTGCTGCCTGCGCGTGGTCCAAGAGAATCCCGCCTGCCACGGTTCCCGCTATCACGAAAAAAGAAGCCATCTTCTCGGCCACCCATTTCGCCGCGGGAAACCGCATCCAGAACGGAGGATTTCTCGACGCCCATCATCCGGAGAACAGAACGCTCCTCTGGCGTATCCAGATTTACGAAACCCTCTCGAGGAGCGACTTGGAAAGGGCCGGTGCAGGAGGCCCTCATCAAAAGTCTCCGCTTAGACAAGAGTCACAACCTCCTGATCATATCGGACGGAAAAGGCCGGGGCTTCGTCCTCAACCTGGCCTAAAAACAGGTCACCCAGATCGGATAAACCAATAAATCGGCTAACCGTTCCTCGCCGCGAGGTCCTTCTCAATCGCCTCCAGGACATCCTCTTCCGGATGAAAGTCCGCCGCGTGGTAGGAGCTTCGCACCAGCGGCCCACTCGCCACGTGACGAAAGCCCTTCTCACGGGCCATCTCCCCGTATTCTTCAAACCGCTCGGGCGTAAGATACTCCACCACTGGAAGATGCATCGCGCTCGGTCGTAAATACTGACCCATCGTGAGAACCGTCACACCGTGTGCAAGCAGATCATCCATTGCCTGGAGGACTTCCTCCTCTCGTTCACCCAGACCAAGCATCAGTCCACTCTTGGTGGCCACCTTGCCGGCAACCATCTCCTTCGCCTTTCCAAGCACAACGAGGGAGCGCCGGTACTGGGCGCGGCTGCGCACCAGGGGGGTAAGTCGCTCCACCGTCTCAATATTGTGGTTAAAGATGTGTGGCCGGGCCTGCATGACGAGATCGAGTGCCCAGTCCTTATCATTGAAGTCCGGGACAAGCACCTCGATGATGATCCCCGGATTGGCAGCGCGCACCGCCTCGATCGTGCGCTGAAAGTGCTCCGCCCCGCCATCAGGAAGATCATCGCGGGCAACCGCTGTGATCACGACATGATTCAGGTTCATGCGCTTGGTGGCCTCCGCCACCCTCAGCGGCTCTCCCACATCGAGAGCCTCCGGCTTGGCTGTCTTCACCGCACAGAACCCGCAGGCTCTCGTACATCTTTCTCCTGCAATCATGAAGGTGGCAGTTCCCTGCCCCCAGCACTCCCACCGATTGGGACATTGCGCCTCCTCGCACACGGTGACCAGTTTCAGGTCCGAAATCAGCGACTTGGTTGACCAGAAGGCGGGGTTATGAGGAAGCCGCACCCGAATCCAATCCGGCTTCTTGTCCAGATGCAGCCCGGGATCCATCAGCATCTTCGGACCTCGATCAGAACCACACCCGCTCATTGCTGCGACACGGTATCTCTCCCCCCGGAAATGCAAATTAAAAAGGATAATTTACGAGAGCCTCCTCACTCCGTGACGGGAATACGCAGGATTTCCCCAACCCGGATTCTATCCGGATTAGTAATACCGTTCATCTCCATGAGCGTTGCGGATGAAACGTCATATAGTTGCCCGATCCCAGAAAGAGTATCTCCCGGTCTCACTTCGTACTCCGTGAAACTTGGCGTTGGAACCGATTCTGGCTCTGGCTCTGGCTCTGGCTCTGGCTCTGGCTCTGGCTCCGGCTCCGGCTCCGGCTCCGGCTCCGGCTCCGGCTCCGGCTCCGG
>CAWWCX010000193.1:0-7725 GCA_963935445.1 uncultured Roseibacillus sp. | reverse complement strand
CACACTGCATATCGTCGGCAGCGTCAGATGTGTATAAGAGACAGGGTTTGCTTGCCCCGTTGATGGACGACTTCGAAGACAAGGCCCGGGAGGCCCTCGCAAACCCCCGGAACGTTGGCGAAATGCAAGACGCTGACGCAGTCGGAACGGCCGGTTCGGCTGATTGCGGGGACATGCTGCGCATGTGGCTGAAGTTCACGGAGAAAGACGGTAACAAGGTCATCGACCGTGCATCCTTCCAGTCCTTCGGTTGCCAAACCGCCATTGCGGTTGCCTCCATGGCCACCGAACTCCTGAAGGGCAAATCCGTGAAGGAGGCCCGCGAGCTTTCCCCCGACGAGTTGACTGGCGAACTTGGACCACTGCCTCCGATGAAGATTCACTGTGGCCAACTTGTCGAAGGAGCTCTCCAGAACGCCCTCGGCGGCTCCCCTCCCGAGCCTCCCACAGCCCCCGGCGGAAACGCTTCCACCCTCGCAAGCTCGCTCGCTGACCAGCCTGCCGGCACCATCAGAATCGTCCCCCTTGAAGACGACGAAGACCACTGAACACCCCGACCCCCGTTCCTCTACCAATGAATCAGGAAATTACACTCACTCGCGAAGTCGACGCCATCCAGATTCCCTCCGGCGACACCATCACCCTCCCCTCTGACACCCCGGTGGTCATTACCCAGAGCCTGGGAGGCACGTACACAGTAGCCACCTCCTCCGGACTTGCCCGCATCTCATCAGCGGACGCCGACGCACTGGGGATCGACAAGGAAGCCAGCGAGGAGCGCTCCCGGGAAGCTGAGCGCATGAAAGATGCTCCGGTCGAAGACCAGGTGTGGCACCAGCTCAAGCAGGTCTACGATCCGGAAATCCCCGTCGACATCGTTAACCTCGGTCTCGTCTACGACTGCACCGTGGAGGACGAGGAGGGAAAACAAGTGGTTAAGGTCAAGATGACCCTGACCGCACCTGGCTGCGGGATGGGCCCCGCCATCGCAGCGGATGCCCAGGCCCGCGTCATGACCATCGATGAAATCGACGACGCCCGGGTTGAACTCGTCTGGGACCCGCCCTGGAACCAGGACATGATCTCGGAGGAGGGCAAGATGAAGCTCGGCATGATCTGATCCACCCGGGCTGGAGTCGCTCTCGTTGCGGACCACTCCAGTCCTCCCGCCCTTTTTCTGACCGCTCCCGGGCGGATAATCCGCCGACAGGCGGCCGTCGCAGCCCTTTCGGACTTCCCCCTTGCCAAACCTTCGATTTCCTCCTAGCGTCCCGCCCCCTCAAAAACAATCCAACCCGGCCAATCCCCATGTCCAAGCACAACAGTCTGAAAATCAGCGGTGGCGGCACCGGCAAGCGCTCCGTCCTGAAGCGCTTCGAACGCGTCAAGCTTCTCAAGGACCGCGGCCAGTGGAAGGAGGGCCAGAGCCCCATCGGGCTGCCCAAGACCAAGGGCGAAGACTAGGGCCAAGACCCTCGTCATCTATTTCATCTCTTCCTGAGGAGGCGGAACCGATCGGTTCCGCCTTCTCTTTCCCCGCTTCGGCATGAATCAAGACGGCATCCGGCTGAACAAGTTTCTCGCCTCCTGCGGGGCGGGATCAAGGCGTGCCTGTGACGCACTCATTCAGGAGGGTGGAGTCACTCTCAATGGCGAAGCCTGTACGAACCCGGCTACCAGGGTGAGCCATGACGACGTGATTCGTCTCCGCGGCAAACGGGTCTCCCCCCGCCAGACCACCACCATCCTCTTCAAGAAACCGCGCGGCTACGTGTGCTCCAAGCAGGATGAACTGGGCCGGGCGACCATCTACGAACTCCTCCCTCCCAAGCTCCAGCATCTCAACCATGTCGGCCGGCTCGACCGCGACTCGGAGGGACTTCTCGTTCTCTCCAATGACGGCGATCTCGCCAACAAGCTCACTCACCCCCGCAACAAGGTGGAGAAGGAATACCGGGTTACCCTGTCGACGGCCCCAGACACCCGTGACCTCAAGAAACTTCTCGAGGGGGTGCGCACCCCAGAGGGGCGCGCCCGCGCAAAATCGTTCAAGCGGCTCTCACCCCGCCGCCTTTCCCTCGTCCTCGAGACCGGCCTGAAGCGCCAGATCCGGGAAATGTTCACGACCCTCGGCTACCAGGTCGAAAAGCTGTTTCGGATCAGGATCGGCCGTCTCACCGACCCCGATCTGCCCACTGGGCGCTGGCGTTACCTCGAACATCATGAAATCGAGCTGCTCAGCCTCGATCCGGGGGAACGGACCTGAGGAAGTCCCTTCCCGCACCCTTTCTTGCCACCTTCAGCCCCGTCCGTTAAAAAAACGTCCGCAACAGTTTCCCCTCAGGCCCCATGAGCAAGAAGATTGAAAGCCACCTGATCGAAGACCGGATCTTCAAGCCCTCCAAGGAATTCTCGAAGAAGGCACGGGTCTCGAGCATGTCCCAGTACCGGAGGATGTACAAGGAATCCATCGAGAAACCCTCCATCTTCTGGGCCCGCGAAGCCAGGGAGCTTCACTGGCAGAAGCGGTGGAACAAGGTCCTCGACTGGAAAGCCCCGTTCGCCAAGTGGTTCACCGGAGCCCGCCTCAACGTCTGCGAAAACTGCGTGGACCGCCATCTCACCAACGGGCGCAGGAACAAGGCCGCCATCATCTGGGAGGGAGAACCAGGGGACAAACGCGTGCTCACCTACCAGCAGCTCCACCGCGAGGTCTGCCGTTTTGCAAACGTCCTCGAAGCGAACGGGGTAAAGCCCCGGGACCGCGTTCTTGTCTATATGCCGATGGTCCCGGAGGCTGCCATCGCAATGCTGGCCTGTGCCCGCATCGGCGCCGTACACTCCGTCGTCTTCGGTGGCTTCTCCGCCGAGTCGATCGTGGACCGGCTTGAGGACTCCGGGGCGACCGCCGTGATCACCGCCGACGGAGGCTATCGCCGGGGCAAGGTTGTCGAACTTAAGAAGAACGTCGACGACGCCCTCCGGAAGTACAAGGGTGTCAAGCGCTGCATTGTCTACCAGCGCACGGGGGACAAGGTCAGCATGCGCCGCGGGCGCGATGTGTGGTGGCACAAGGAAGCTGAAAAAGTCTCTGCCGAACACACCCCCCGGGGCTTCGACAGTGAACACCCTCTCTTCATTCTCTACACCTCGGGCTCAACCGGAAAACCCAAGGGAATCCTCCACACCAGTGGCGGCTACCTCGTGGGCACCTATACCACCTGCAAGTATATCTTCGACATGCAGGATGACGACATCTACTGGTGCACCGCCGACGTGGGCTGGATCACCGGCCACTCCTACATCGTCTTCGGCCCCCTCGCCAACGGGGTGACCCAGGTCATGTATGAGGGCGCTCCCAACTACCCCGACTTCGGCCGCTTCTGGAACATTGTCGAGGAATACGGGGTGACCACATTCTACACCGCCCCCACCGCCATCCGCGCCTTCATCAAGGCCGGCAACAAGTTTCCTGATGCCCATGACCTCTCGTCCCTGCGCCTCCTTGGCACCGTGGGCGAACCGATCAACCCGGAGGCATGGATCTGGTATCATGAAAAGATTGGATCCGGCCGCTGCCCGATCGTCGATACCTGGTGGCAGACCGAAACCGGCGCGATCATGATCTCTCCCCTTCCCGGCTGCACTCCCACCAAGCCGGGGACCGCCACCCTGCCCTTTTTCGGCGTGGACGCCGCCATCCTAGACGAGGAAGGCAACGAATGCGGAGCTGACGAGGGCGGCAAACTCGTCATCCGCAAACCCTGGCCCTCCATGCTGCGAACGATCTACGGGGACCGGGGCCGCTATCGGAAGACCTACTGGAACGACTACAAGGGAATCTACACGGCTGGAGACGGAGCCCGCACCGACAAGGAGGGCAACTTCTGGATCGTTGGCCGGCTCGATGACGTCCTCAATGTCTCCGGTCACCGTCTGGGAACCGCGGAGGTGGAAAGCGCACTGGTCGCCCATCCGGACGTGGCGGAGGCCGCCGTGGTGGGCCGCCCGCACGAAATCAAAGGACAGGGAATCGTTGCCTTCGTCACTCTCAAGGAAGGAGTGAAAGCGACCGCTTCCACCGACAAGGCTCTCAAGTCTCACGTCGCCAAGGCCATTGGTGCCATTGCCCGGCCCGACGAAATTCACCTCACCCCGGCCCTGCCGAAAACCCGCTCCGGAAAGATCATGCGCCGGATTCTCAAGGAACTGGTCGCAACGGGCGGGGTGACCGGCAACATCACAACCCTGGAGGACTTCAGCGTGGTCAGCAACCTGCAGAAAAGCCTGAAGGCCTAGTTTTGCGTTGCCGGACCGGTCCTGCCTGCCCACCATCGCCCTCCCCTCATGACCCAGACCCGGTATCTCCTCTGGCGCCTTGCCCAGACGTTCGGCATTGCCATGCGGCAACGTCACGCGACCAATGCCGCGGCGGAGATGCATCTTCTGCGCGAGGCCGAGGAAGTGCTCGGCCGCCTTGCCTGGGAGGACGCGGAACAAATAGAGGAACTCTCCGTCGAATACTGGAGCCTGCGCAAGCTCTCCAAGCAGTACGGTGAACTTTCCGGCCGGATCGACTCAGCCAGCGTCAACCTGGAGAATTCACACCACCACCGGACAGAACTCATGGGCGCAGTGGTGAACAGCACCAAGGACCTCGTGGCCGAGCGGTCCAAGCTGGTGGAAACGAATGAGCGCCTCAACTCCAGGCGGGAAACCATCCTCGCCGAGGCCCGCTCGGTGAAACGCCGCCACAGTGGAATCAAGGCCAAGCTGGAAGTGCTCGTCGGGGAGGGCTCCCTCTCCACTCCCGAGGTGGATGCCTCCAAGAAAGATCTTCTCAGCCTCAAGAGACAATTCAAGACCCTGCGCGACCAGCGCGATGAAGTCGCCGCCAAGATCAGCGCCACCGAGAGTGAGCTGAAGGAGCTGGAAACTCAAATCGAGTCCCGTCGGTCCGAAATTCGGGATGAGGCTCTTGGAAACTACCAGAATATCGGAAAAGCCAACCGGGACATCTCAAGTAATCGCGCCGAGCTTGGCGCCCTCGAAAACGAGATGATCACCCTCTATTCGGAGATCGGGCGCTACATCCTCGCTCACCGCCACGACCCGGCAGCCGCGCCCGTGGCGGCAAAGCATCGCAGCCTGACCAGTCAGATGACCGCCCTCCGCGTATCGATCAATCTGAACAACAGGCTCTCCGGCCGCACCACCGCTGCCCTCGTGACCAAAGGCTGACTCAGCCCGCGGCCGTGGGCTCACCCAGTCTTTCCAGAAGCATCTCGTGCAGGCCTCCAAACCCGCCGTTGCTTAGAACAGCCACCACGTCTCCTTCCCTCGCTTCAACTGCAACGTGTGCGGCGATTTCCTCTACGGTAGGCAGGAAACACGCGTTCCCTCCCAGCGTCTCAATGTCGCGGGCCAGCTGCTCCGGATCCAGCCGCTCATCTACCGCAAACCTCTCCGGATCCGGAACGGACGGGATGACGGCCCGGTCGGCCGTCGCCAGGGCCTCCGCCAGCTGGGTCTGGAAGATATTACGACGTGTGGTATTGGAACGGGGCTCGAAAATCACCCACAGGCGCGCTCCCGGATAACGCTGCCTCATTGCCTGCACCGCCAGACCGATCGCAGTCGGATGGTGGGCAAAGTCATCGATGACCCTGACCCCTCGCACCTCTCCCCGCAGCTGCTGGCGACGGGCAATTCCCTCAAAAGAGGCAAACGCCACGCGGATCTCTTCCGCTCTCAGTCCCGCAAACATCCCCCCCGCCACCGCCATGGCCGCATTGCGTACATTGAACTCTCCTACCATCGGAATGGTGTATCGCTCACCTCCCAGCGTGAAGCTGCTCCCCTCGGGCTCGTAAAGGACATCCTCGATGCGCAGCTCGCAATGGTCACCTGTTCCCATCGTACGCACCGGACAGGGCGCTCCATCGATGACATCGAGAACATTCGGATCATCTCCGTTCACCACCGCCAGGCCTCCCTGGGGAACAACATTGAGCAGCCGCCGGAAGGTCAGCTTGATCTCATCAAGCGAGTTGTAGATATCCGCGTGATCGAACTCTATGTTGTTGATCGCAACGAACTCGGGGAGGTAATGCAGAAACTTTGAGCGCTTGTCGAAGAAGGCCGTGTCGTATTCATCCCCCTCCAGCACGTTGAAATCAGAGTCCGTGAAGCGCGCCCCCCGCCCGAGGTTGGCGGGGATTCCACCAATCATGAATCCCGGATCATGGCCGGCGGACTGGAGCACCCAGGTCAGCATCGCGCTGGTGGTGGTCTTGCCATGCGTCCCAGTGACTACAAAATTTCGCTTTCCCCTCAGGAACTGCTCCTTCAGCACCTCGGGAAGGCTCTGGTAGAGGAGTTTCCGGTTGAGCACTTCCTCGGCCTCCTCATTCCCCCGGCTGATCGCATTCCCGATAACGACTACTCCGGCACCTTCAGGAACATTGGCAGCCCGGTAGCCTTCCATAATCTCCACGCCGCTCTCCTCCAGGAAGGTAGACATGGGCGGATACACACACTGATCCGAACCGGTTACCATGATGCCGCGGCTCTTCATGGCAGCTGCCACTGCACCCATCGCAGTCCCGCACACACCTATGAAGTGATAATGATTCTTCTCAGTCATTGCTCATGACGGCCACCTAGAAACCCGGTGCAGCTACCGTGGCGGTATCCCGCTCTTCCCGGCGGCGTTCCAGGATACGGTCCGCCGTCTCACGGACCATTTCCTCCAGCAGATTACGCAGGTGGCTCCCCCTCCGATAGTCGGCTGGTGCAATGTGCTTCACCCTGTCAGCGTGGGTGCAGAGCTGGTAACACTTCAGAAAACTGCTCCCGGACGGATCCTGCGGATTGTAAACCGCGATCGCGTGCCCTCCATTTTTCTTCATGACGGTGAAGCACGGCACATCTGTGGGACCGTCTCCCACGTATACCATGTTCTCAAAGGGAATCGGACGCAGCTCCGGCGGCATGTGATCGTTCACATCGTCATCGTGCGCCAGCATTCCCTTGTTGATCCGGAAAAGGTACTGGGTCTTGGTGGTGTGCGAAATCGTGCGCTTCGGAAAGCTGATCCGCCCTTCCGCGTCCTCTCCGAACTCGCACCCGAACATCGCGGTCATGTGGCTCGCCAGGCTGCTGCCTTCGAGGAGGGCCTTCAGCCCGGAGGAGACGATGTAGTGCTCGATCGTGACCCCGGCCGCGTGGTGTTCAGGCCGCAGCACGGAGTTGCGAATCTCGTCAAAGAGTTCCGGCAGACCCGGGTAATAGCTCAGCCCCCGGCCCAATTCGATCAGGCGCTCATTGGTCACCGCATCCATCTGCAGGTAGTCGAGCAGACACTTCATGTAGGCCAGCTCACCATCCCACTGCTGCTCCTTCACGAGTGCGTCACAGCGATTCCAGAACTGTTCAGGGTCGATTCCAAATTCAGGAAACAATACGTCCTCCTGCATGTAGCTCGGACTCAACGTCTGGTCGTAGTCATAGACCAGGGCAATCGTGCTCTGAGGAACCGCCATCGGTAAGATAAGTGGTGAAAGCTTGCAGCGCAGCGCACCCTAAACAAGGAGAAGTTGATCGTCCCCCACAGGGAGTGGGGCTCCACCGCAAGCCCACTACAGGGTGGACCCGCTCCCGTTTGCAGATGGCCCTGGGACCTGTCTCTTATACACATCTCCGAGCCCACGAGACCGTACTAGA
>CAWWCX010000192.1:0-7741 GCA_963935445.1 uncultured Roseibacillus sp. | reverse complement strand
ACACTGCATATCGTCGGCAGCGTCAGATGTGTATAAGAGACAGCATCACAACAGACCACCATCTCAAGTCCCCACAGGGCACGCCCATTGCCAACCTGTGGCTTTCCATGGCCCGCATCATGGGAGTCAAGGTCGACCAGATCGGAGACAGCACCGGAGCACTCAGGGTGGCTTGACCCCCCTCACGGGCCGCAGGCCCACCGGGAATTACTTCTCCAGCGCCTTGATCAGCTTCTGGTAGTGGCTCCCGTTCGCTCTCTTGAAGTAGTTGAGAACCTCGCGATGCCCGGGCAGGTTCCGGTAGCCGATCCCGTGAGAGGTCACCCGCGTGCGCTTGTCATCAAGCGCCTCGAACTCGATCACGTTGAAGAGGTCCTTCTGCTCCTCCAGAGACACCCCCCGCATGCGCTCGTTCGGTTCGGACTGCAGGGTAATAAGCCGCCCCGGGACGTAATTGATTATGTGCAGGGTAATCGTGTTTGGACCCCCGATTTTTCCCTGAGGATCGTAGTGGGTCCTGATCGTGCCCCCCACCCTGAAGTCCACTTCAGCGACCGGTGCGATCCACGCCCTCCAACCCTCGGAAGTCGTGTAGAATTTCCAGACCTTGTGGAGCGGGGCCGCCACCTCGAACTGCTCCTGCAGGAACAGGCCCTTCCCATCCTCCTTCACCGTTACCTTGACCTCTCCCGCATGAAGACACAGGCCCGTGGAGGCGAACAGGAGGCAAATCAGGAGGCGCATGCCCTGAGGTTAGCCCGGGGCGCCCCGTCCCCACAACCCGCGAAGTCGCACCATCGGTAAAAATTCCTTCGTGCCAACGCTCCCATCCTGTGATCGGATTCCAAACGAACGCGATGAAGTTCAAGATCAAGTTCGGCGACTACGGGATGATCCTGGTCCTCCTGGGGCTGGTTCTTCTCTTCAGCCTGCTGACGGTCAAACCGGTCAACCCCTCCGATGCCCGCAGCGCGGCAAAGCTCGCTGAACGCATCATGGAGGAAGTCCCCGGCAACCGGGCGGTGGTCGTCTACGGCAAGAACAAGACATCCTTTGAGGAGTTCGCACGCAATCTGGCAGCAGAACTCGAATCCCGAAACCGCGGGGACGTCCATCTTGCGATCGGAGTTCCCCGCGACCTGCGGGCAAAACTCAATGAACTCCGGGATGAGGGGGCCTCTCTGGGCGCGATCGCAACCGCAGGACCGGCCGGAATGGAGGTGATCCGCGCCGTGCCTGACAACTACCCCATGTTCCAGCAGTTCGCCACCCTGACTCCTGATTCGCGAAAAAAGTCGACCTTCTTCACCCTCGATAACTTCAAGAACGTCACTCAACGAGTCGTCGTCATCGCGATTGTGGCCATTGGCATGACGATGGTCATCATCACCGCCGGAATCGACCTCTCCGTCGGGAGCCTGGTGGGCCTTTCCGCCATGGTGGGAGCGTGGGTCATCAAGGAGCGGGTCGTGGCAGCCGGAGGCGACCCCGCAACCGTGGGGAATTTCACGGTCTACTCCGGCTTCGTCGTGGCCATCTTCTGCGCGGGCCTGATCGGCCTCTTCTCAGGCGCACTTGTGGCCTACTGCAAGGTCGCTCCCTTCATCGTAACCCTCGGCGTCATGATGATTGCCCGGGGCATGGCCGAGCAGGCCAACGAAGGCTTCACCATCTCGGACACCCACCTGCCCGCCGGCTTCCGGGAGCTCAATCACGGGACTCTGATCGGGATCCCCAATACCCTCGCCCTCCTGATTCTCTTCTACGTCGCGGCTCATATCTTCATGGCCAGGACGAAGTATGGCCGTTACATCTACGCGGTCGGGGGCAACATGGAGGCCGCCCGCCTGAGTGGAGTCCCGGTGACGGGGGTCCTGCTGCTGGTCTACTCCCTGTGCGGTCTCCTCGCCGGCCTGGGGGGATGCCTCGAGGCCTCCCGGGTGAATGCCGCCACCACCGTGATGGGCACCGGCCTTGAGCTCGAGGTTATCGCTGCAGTGGTGGTCGGAGGTACCAGCCTCTTTGGAGGCAGCGGCCGGGTCTTTGGAACCCTCATCGGGGCCTTCATCATCGGCGTCATGCGCAGCGGCATGAACCAGCTGAACTTCAAGGATCCCCTGCAGGACATGGTCCTCGGGTCGATCATCATCATCGCCGTGCTCCTCGACCGGGCCCGGCAAGTGGGACTCTGGGACCGGATCGTCAAGCGCTCCGCGACCCTTTCCTCTCGCGGTGACGCTGCCAGTGGCAACAACGCGTAATCCGCACAGGCGCAGAGCGCGATAGTTTTTGATTCCAAACTATCATGATCTCCCGTGAATCACACCACGATTTGAGATTCACAGAGTCCCTCCGCGGATTCAAGCTGGGCACAGCAGCAACTGACCAATCATGAAACGAACAACCTTCTTTCTCTCTCTCGTTCTCTCCGTCCTGTTCCTCGGCCTGGTTTCCTGCGGAGACAGCAATGACACCGCCGACGACGGATCTGGAAAAACGAATTCCAGTGGTTCCAGTGAGGGCACCTCTCCCGCACAGGCCCCCGGCAACGGCAGCAAGGGGACGATCGGAATGACCTGCATGAACCTCAACAATCCCTTCTTCCAGCTCATCGCCCAGGAAATGGAGAAAGCCGCCGCAGAAGCGGGTTATACCCTCAAGGCCATGGACGGCAAAGGAGATGCCGCCCTGCAGAACACCCAGATTGACGAATTCATTACCCAGAAGTGCGATGCCATTTTCCTGAACCCGGCCGATTCCAAGGCCACCGGCTCAGGAGTGCGCGCCGCACACACCGCTGGCATCCCGGTCTTCACCTTCGATATCCAGATGGAGGATCCCGAGGTTCAGGGACTCGTGACCTACCACGTCGGCAGCGACAACTACCAGGGGGGCAAGCTCGCCGGGGAATCCATGATGAAAGCGACCGGCGACAGCGGGAAGATTGGCATCATCAACCTGCCTGAAGCCAATTCGTGCAAGAAACGCGTGGACGGCTTTAAGGATTACCTGAAGGAGAACAACAGCAAGCTTGAGATCGTCATTGAATTGAACGGCAAGGGAGATCGTGTGAAGGGCGCTGAGGTAACCGCTGACATGCTCACTGCCCATGACGACCTCGTGGGAATTTTCGGCATCAATGATCCCTGTGCTCTCGGGGCCTGGGCCTCCGTCAAGGAGGCGGGCAAGCTCGAACAAATCACAATCGTTGGCTTCGACGGATCGCCTGATGGAAAGATCGGAGTCTTCGAGAAGAAACTCTACGACACGCCCATGCAATTCCCCGGCCAGATGGCCGCCAAGACCGTGGAAGCCTTTCTCAAGTATGTCGCGGGCGACGACTTCGAGAAGATCGAGTTCATTCCCTGTGCGCACTACTTCTTCGCCGATGCCGAGAAGGATCCCAACCGGGACAAATTCTAAGAGCGGACTCCGCCCGCGCTTCCCCCGCCCGCCCGCATGAAGATCCTGTGCCGCCACGGCGGAGGGCCTGCTTTCCACCTGATTGCAGCGATCCTTGCCGTTTTCCTGGCTTCGGGGCTGCTTCCAGCCGCAGAGCTCGCTGCCGGGACGAAGTGGGCGACACCCTATTATATCGTGGAGGGCGCCCAGCCGGGCCCCACCGTTCTGCTCACCGGAGGGCTCCACGGGGACGAACCAGCCGGGGCCCGGGCCGCGGAACAGATCCGCCATTGGCCCATTACGCGGGGCCGGCTCGTCATCGTGCCCCGCGCCAATGAGCCGGGACTCGCTGCAGGCACGCGTCACCTTCCCGGGATTCCGCGGGGGGAGCACGACCTGAACCGCAACTTCCCGAGGAGTGACGAGACGGCCGAGGCCCGCACGGTCATCGCCCGGGCCATCTGGAAACTGGCCCGGAAAGAACATCCGGACTGGGTGATCGACCTGCACGAGGGCTATCACTTCCACCAGATCCAGCCGAAGTCGGTGGGGTCTACGATTCTCGATGCCAACTCCGGGACCGGAATCAATATGTCCATCGTGTCCCGGATGCTCGAAGCGATAAACGGGACCGTCCCCGAGGAGAAGAAACGCTTCGTCCGGCTACGCGGCACAGCCAACGGCAGCTTGGCCCGTGCAGCAGCAGAACGCCTGGGCGCGCGGGCGCTCATCCTCGAGACGACCACCCGGGAACAGGCCCTCTCTCTCCGGACCAGACAGCACCGCATCATGGTGCGCTCGCTTTTCGAGCAACTTGGAATCCTCAAGCCAGGAGGCCCCACCCTCGCCTCCCCGGACGTGCCCGCCGAAACCTTGAAGGCCGCTCTCTACGATGCCGGTGGGACAACGACAAACGGCCCGCGCGATGTCCGCAAGGTCATGAATGGCCTGCCCTCCAGCCTTCTCTGGCGGATAGGCCCCGCCGATATCCGGGAAGGAGCCCTCCGGAACTTCGACCTCGTGATCTTCCCGGGAGGAAGCGGAAGCAAGCAGGCAACCGCTCTTCAACCCGAGGGCCGGGAGCAGATTCGCACCTTTGTTGAAAAAGGCGGGGGCTTTGTGGGCATCTGCGCGGGCTCTTACCTCGCCGCCGCAAATTACGCGTGGTCCCTCAAGATCAGCAATCACAGGACCTTTTGCGAGATGCAGGACATCCCCGGTGCAGGACGCAGAAGCATGTGGTATCGCGGACCATCCCAGACAGTCACCATGGAGCTCTCTGACGAGGGCCGCAAAATCCTCGGTGGCAGCAGCAGACCACTCCCCGTGCGCTACCACAACGGGCCCATCGTTTCCCCAGCCGGACTCGCCGGGCTTCCCAGTTACCGCGTCCTCGCCTCCTTCCGCCGGGAAGTTGTCCTCTACGAGCCCCAACGCGGCACGATGATCAATAGCCCTGCCATCATCGCGAGCACCTTTGGTCTCGGACGGGTCCTCTGCATCAGCCCCCATCCCGAATCGTCTCCAACCCTGAGGCCCCTCGTAGCGAACGGAATTCGCTGGGCCGGAGGACGGTGAACATCAGCCCCTCGGCCCGGTTTGATTCCGCTACTTTCTCCCCGCCAGGGATTTCAACTCTCCGGGGGCCACCTCAATTTCACCCAGGCCCGCGACTTCGAGCACCAGCCTGCCGCTCCGGAACCCCGCCTGCTGCGCCAGGAGGACCGATCCATCCAGGGTTTCAACCCTGTAGCGGGCAGGCTCTTCCACGACCTCGCGCAGCACCAGGCAATCGCACTCCTCAAGCACGGAGTGCTCGCGAGACCCGAAAAGGACTGACCCGAGACGCAGCTTCCCTTCTCGCAGGTAATCAAGGGTCCCTTCCGAAAAGTCGCCCGAGCGCAGGAGCAATCCAACCCGTTTTCCGTCTACCAGCGGAGCCACTTCCTCGGGTAGCGGATGGAAAAACTCCACTCGTGCCACTTGTGGCATGGTGACTGCCAGCCCCTCCAGGCGTCCGCCGAGATGGAGCGCCGTCCGATCACCCCGGCGGACCTCCGCCGCGAGCCGGGAACCCGCCCGCAAAACAACGTGAGGCAACATGGGCTCGGACTCCCTGTCTCCCTCGCCGTTGATGCTCACGCGATCAATTACCGCTTCACTCAGGCGATCGTATTTCTGCATCCGCACCGCCAACCCGACATAGACCTGCTCGTCCCGCATTCTGCCGGGGGAAACCTCCAGAAACTTCCACCGCCGCCCATCCGGGGAATAGTAGGCCCTTACATCATAACCCTTACGCACCAACTTGACCCAGTAGGGAAGCTGGAGGGAAGGAATCTTCTTCCCTGTCGAATTCCCGCCCTGATAGCCCCACCGCCGGAAGCTGACACCCTTGTCTCCGTGAGGATGGATTCCAAGGACCGCCTTTCGGTTTTCCGGGGTAGTCCCGTCGCAGATTACGATGCCCGCATAGGAGTCCTCATCTTCGTTGGCCAGGCTCACCACCCGGGCCTGGATTTCGCAGTCCCCCTTCACCGGAAAATATACCAGGTGAAACGCCGCGAAGCGCTCATCCTCGGCCCGGGGCGAGGATGAGATCAGGAACTTCCCATCCCCCCAGGCCACCTTCCCCGGCACGATTGTCCGGCCCAGGTCACGATTGCGCCATGGCGCAGGGGGCGCCTGCCCGGTGGGCGCTCCCGGCTGCTTCTCATTACTGGCCGCCTTCCTCCTCACCAGCAGACGGACAATATCGTCCAGCGGAGTCACCACCATGGGGGCACCCTCAGAAATAATCCCGATGCCATTCTCTGCAAACACGACCCTGCCTTCCAGCTTCCCCCCACTCCCGGACTCCAGCTCACCAACCAGCACGACCGACTCCGGAAGGGCCTCCGGTGTGGCCTCGTTTTCAGCCTCTCCCCGGGCAGTGGCCACTAAGAGCCCGAGCACTACTGCGCTTGGTATTCTCATCCCTAGCGTTGATAGAGAGGGACGAACTGGTAGGGCATGGCCAGAATCATGACATTGATCGCGGTCTCATATGTCGGCCCTACCGAGCTATTCTCAAACCACAGGGATGTTTCCCCGTCGCTGTGCACGCGGGAGAGAAGCACTCCCTTGACCTTGGCATACCAGTTGCGCCAGGTCTCCCCTCCGATCATGTAGTGGGCTGGCGCCGCATAGAAGTTTCCATAGGTGAACCACCTCGGCCGTTCGCCAAAATTGTCAAAGAGGTACTTCGACCCCTTTTTCACAAGCGGATCGTCATAGTGCCCGCACACCTGCAAGGAATAGATCGCCGCGGCCGTCCGCGCAAACCCCGGCGAACTTCCCGGCTGGTAGGAAAACCCTCCCTCCTTCTTGTTGAAGCAGCTCCGCACATAATTAACCGCATCATCGATGGTAGTCTGAGGAACCTTAAGCCCACCGTTCTTGGCCGCCCGGAGGCCTACCACCTGCAACACCGTCACGGAGATATCCGCATCGGTTGCCACCGGCTTGTAGCGCCACCCTCCGTTATCATGCTGACTGGACACAATGATCTTGATCAAGCGCTCCAACTTCACACGGATCGAAGGATTGCTGGTTTGCCCATAGAGCTCCGCCAGCGCGATGGTGGCAATGCCATGGAAATACATGTACTGCCCGTTATTCTTGTCCCCGATCAGTCCCTCGGGCGATACCGAGTTCAGGAGATACTGCACCCCCAGAGTGACTTCTCTTCCAAACTCCCCCTCCCCGGGAAGATGCCCAGCCGCCTGAAAGGCCATCAGTGCGTAGGCCGTCATGGCGATCGGGTAGTGCCGTTCCTTCTCATTGCGCCCCTGCCACGACCCGTTCGGGGATTGATACTTCGCAAGATACTTGAGCCCGCGGTTGATGATACGTTCCGTTTCCTGGTCGACCTTGACGCCGCTCCCGCCCTGCGCCCGCACCGGGACGGAGCACAAGAGAAGGGCCAGGAGAAGCCAGGGCAAACCAACCTTCCCCAGCCAGGGCCACCGACGGGATACCCCCATCCTGCAGGTAGAAACATTCATCGTCCGTTATTGTCCCCGCGGGGAATCCGCCAGGTTTTTCAGGTACTGTTCGATCATCCTCCCGTATTCCGGGGAGTAACTTTCCCCCTGTGACTGCCGCAGCGTGCCGCGATCCCGCTTCGGGAGTCCGATATGCTTGCTTATCCCCGATCGCTTCCGGCGCGGACCTTCGGCCCCTCCCGGACCGGTCCAGTTCCCTTCGTTCCCTTCTCCCTTTCCTTCTTCCTGCCCCTGGCCTTGTCCTTGTCCCTGCCCTTGTCCCTGTCCCTGTCCTTCACCCTGCCCTTGTCCTT
>CAWWCX010000191.1:0-7749 GCA_963935445.1 uncultured Roseibacillus sp. | reverse complement strand
CACTGCATATCGTCGGCAGCGTCAGATGTGTATAAGAGACAGATCCTAAGCAGCAAGGGAAATGGGCCTTGAGAATACTTTATGCAGTGAGATTATCAACACCGATGTCCATGAAAATTGGTGCTTCTGCGACCTGCCTGTTGCTGACCGGAGCCCTCCTTTCATGCAGCCCCCCGGCCGGAAAACCCATGGGGCGGCAACCCACAGGGCCCGTGCCAATCCCCTCCATGGTTACGCCTCAGGGGCCCCCTCCCACCGTGGTCGCCAAGCGCATGATCGTCGTTGACGCCGCGAGCGGTCAGGTTCTCACCGCAAAGAATGCAGATGAACGCTGCGCAGTGGCCAGCACGCAGAAACTGCTCACCGCCCTCCTCGTCACGGAGGCGGGTTCCCTCCGCGATCCCGTAATCGTGCAGTCCTCCGACATCGAGGTCGAACCCACCAAACTCTATCTCACACCCGGACATACCTACACGCGTGCACAGTTGCTCAAGGCAATCCTGGTACGTAGCGCCAACGACGCCTCCATGGCCCTCGCACGGGACGTGGCGGGCAGCGTCGGGGAATTCGCGAACCGCATGAACCATCGCGCCCGTTCCCTCGGAATGTCCAGCAGCTCCTTCCGTAATCCTCACGGCCTCACCGAAGAAGGTCAGCACTCGACCGCTCGTGACATCGCCAGGCTGGCCGTTTACGTCTACCGGAATCCTGTGATCCGCGCACCCATGACCATTCCCGACTACGAATTCCTACATAACGACGGCAAGGTCACGAAACTCACCAACACCAACAGGCTTCTCCAGAAACTCCCGTATGCGACCGGCATGAAAACCGGAACGACCCGGAAGTCAGGAAAGTGCCTCGTGGCCAGCGCCAGCCTGCATGGGCGCACCGCAATCGCAGTCGTTCTGGGCAGCACATCCAAAGCAGTGTGGACCGATTCGGAAGCACTTCTCCGCTGGGCGCTGGAGTCCCCGCAGGTCATCAAGCGCCCGGCGGCCCCGAACCTGATCAACTGAGCAGTATCTACCATGCGCCAGGCGAATGATGAACTCGCTTCCTTGCGGGAGTCAGGGCTGCTCCGGCACCTGCGGGTGCTGGATCCGGACCCGGCCCCTTTCCTTCTCCTCGAAGGCCGCCGGATCGTCAACTTTGCCTCCAACGACTACCTCGGCCTTTCCCGGGATGCGGAATTGATCGCCGCCGCCCAGGAAGCGACTGCCCGCTTCGGCGCTGGCTCAGGCTCTTCCCGCCTGATCTGCGGTTCGTTCTCTCCCCACCACGAACTGGAAGACACCGTTGCCGCTTGGAAAGGCACCGAGGCAGCGCTCACCTTCAGTAACGGCTACGCTACCGCGGTGGGCACCCTAACGAGTATCCTGCGGAAGGGGGACATGGTCATTCTCGACAAACTCAGCCATGCCAGCCTCATAGATGGCGCTCGTCTTTCCGAGGCCACCCTGCGGGTCTTCCCGCACAACAATCTCGACAAGCTCGCACGCCTCCTTTCCAAGGCACGAGACAGGCTTCCTGCCAGTGCCCGTGTTCTCGTTGTCACCGAATCCATCTTCAGCATGGATGGCGACCGGGCACCGCTCGTTGAACTCGTGGATCTTGCAGATCGCTACGGAGCTCTGCTCCTCGTCGATGAGGCCCACGCGGTAGGAATTGTGGGCAGGAATGGGGAAGGCCTCGCCGCAGAACTTGGAATCCAGCAGGGAATCACCTTCCAGATGGGCACCCTCGGGAAGGCCGTGGGGTCGGCGGGGGGCTACCTCGCCGCCGAGCGCCAATGGATCGACCTCATCCTCAACAATGCGCGTTCCTTCATTTTTTCGACCGCGCCTCCTCCCGCCCAGACGGCGTCTTCGAGACGCGCCCTCGAGATCATCACCTCGGCACGCGGGCGGGAGTTGCGCAAACGCCTCTGGGCCAACATCGCAGTCTTTGCCGCACTCCGGAACCAGGAGATCCAAAGTGCGATCCTGCCCATTGTGATCGGAGAGAACGACCCGACTCTCCGTGCAGCTCAGAATCTACTGGACGCTGGCTTTCTCGCCCCTGCTGTGCGCTTTCCCAGCGTGCCCCGTGGCTCTGCCCGACTCCGCATCACCCTCTCCGCGGCTCACGACGAGAATCAGGTCCGGGGCCTGCATGCCGCTTTGACGGCTTTACCCTGAAAGCTTTCTCCTCGCAACCAATTCATTCCTTTCCAACCATGTCAGGCATGAAGACCCTGAACCTTTCCACTGTCCTTCTCACCTTCTTGGCTGCGGCCGGTCATGGGGAAACCGTGCCGCCAGCAGCCATTCCTCAAGCTCTTGAGGAGGCCGGCTATACGGCCCTCTTCGACGGAAAGACTCTCAACGGCTGGCGCAAGGCCGGCGGGACGGGACAATACAAGGTGGACGATGGCGCCATCGTGGGCTTCGGCAAGAACATCCGGGGCAACACCTTCCTGTGCACGAGGAAAAGCTACCGGGACTTTGTGTTCGTCTTTCAGTTCCAGTTCGGCGACCCGGGCGGCAACTCCGGCTGCCAGTTTCGATCCTCGCAACGCAACGGAAATGGACGCGTGTTCGGCTACCAGTGCGAGCACGACAACAACAGGAACCGGTCCTACACGGCCGGCATTTACGATGAGGCCCGGCGCGGCTGGCTCTATCCCGGGAAGTTCACCAAGGCCCGGGGCAAGGCTGCCGACAGGGAATTCACAAACAGGGGGCAGGAGACCTTCAAGTGGGACGACTGGAATACGATCGTCATCAGGTGCAAGGGGCAGCGTATCCAGACCTGGCTTAATGGAGTGCCGAGGGCGGACTTCGAGGATACCGACAAGGAAAATTTCACCGCAGAGGGATTCATCGGACTGCAGGTCCACGGTGGCAAGTCCGCCCACGTCCGATGGCGCCACCTCTATATCAAGGAGCTTTGAGAAGGGTCTCCCTCCTCGTTCCACTCTCGATCGTGGATCTGCCTCCCTGTCTCTAAAATTGGCTGAGCTTTATCCTTGCTGGAAAGGGCCGGAGTTTTGAATCTTCCGCGCACCTCCCCCCTCAATCTTGTCCCTCATGAGCATGCGATCCAAATCCCCAGCCTCCCTGACTGCGCTTGTCACTCTGCTCCTCGCTTCCGCGGGACCAAGCACAGCAGATGACATCCTCAGCGCTTCCGACACCTTCTTCGGAGGACAAATCATCGGGAACAGCTTCGAGGTGGGAGTGAGCGGGGACGCCGCCGGAGCAAACAACTGGCCGGGTGCCGAAGGGCCCGAGCATGTGGTCGACGGAGTGGGCCAGAAGTATCTGAACTTTGGGGAATTCAATGCCGGCATCGTAATCACCCCGGCGATCGGTGCCTCCGTGGCCACTTCGCTCAAGCTCTGGACTGCTAACGATGCAGAGGAGCGTGATCCAAGCAGTTACGAGCTTTACGGAACGAATGCCGTCCTTGGGGACGGTCCCTTCCCCGTTGACAGCTTTACCCTGATTGCTTCCGGCGATCTCGCTCTCCCCCCCAGTCGTAATGATGGCGGCAATGCTCTCCTCAATGACGCCAACCTGCAGACCGTCGAGTTCGCCGGGAACCTAACAGCCTACGCCTCCTACATGATCGTCTTTCCTACCGTGAAGAATGAAGGCAATGCAAACAGCATGCAGATCGCCGAAATCCAGCTTGATGGGCTAGTCGGCCCCCTGGAGGATACAGACGGTGACGGCCTTTCTGACGCCTATGAGGATGCCAACGGGCTCGATGCCAGCGATGATGGTTCCTTCGGCGAATCCTCGCCCGGCGCCCAGGACGGCCCCAACGGTGCCCTCGGCGATCCCGATGAAGACGGTCTCGGCAACATTGAGGAACGGGATCTCGGCACAGATCCTCAGGACGAAGACTCAGACCAGGATGGTCTCATCGATGGAGTGGAAACCGGAACCGGGGTATGGGTCAGCGAATCTGACACCGGGACAAACCCTCTCAACCCCGACTCCGACCAGGATAACCTGCTCGACGGCACGGAGAACCCATCCCTGCCCTTCGATTCCAACAATCCCACCACCCAGCCCGGAAGCAATCCAAACATCGATGATACTGATGGTGATACTGTTCCGGATGGCGAAGAGATTGCCGCCGGCCGTAATCCAACCTTCGCCGACCCGCTCCCTCCCACTCTCTTCAGGCCTGATGACGCCATTCTGGGGGGCAGGATTCTCAATGATCAGTTTGAGGTTGGCATCGCTGGCGGAGTGGAAGGCAACAACAACTGGCCCGCCGCCGAAGGCCCGGAGTTCGCCATCAACGGGGCCGGTCAGAAGTATCTCAATTTTGCTGAATTCAACAGTGGTGTGCTGGTGACACCCTCAGGCGGACTCTCTGTTGCGACGTCCCTGACCCTCTGGACCGCCAACGACGCCATCCCCCGTGATCCCACGAGCTACGAGCTCTACGGCACAACCGCTGACGTGGCTGGCGGAGGCCCCTTTGCTCTCAACCAGTTCACCCTCATTTCGTCCGGGGATCTTGCCCTTCCGGACAGGCGCAATCCAGGCGGAATTGCTGATCTCATTGACGCTACCTCCCAGACTGTTTTCTTCAGTAACTCGAACGCCTATCTCTCCTATCTTATCGTCTTCCCTACCGTCAAGGACTCGGGCTCTGCCAACAGCATGCAGATTGCGGAGATCCAACTTACCGGGCAGTTTGGTGCAGGAACTCCCCTGCGCTTCGAGGTCGATGGGGCCGGGAATGATCTGGTCTTCACCTTCGACAGCCAGGCAGGGAAAGTCTACGACATCCTGAGTTCAACCGACCCGGAGAGCGAACCCGACCCGAGCTCCTGGGCGGTCTGGCAGGAAAACATCGCTGCCACGCCACCGGAGAATGTGGAGACCTATCCTCGCCCGGCTGATTCGAAACGCTTTTTTGTCCTCGCGGAAAAGGCTGCTCCGGCGTTCTTTTCGGCGGATTTCGAAAGCGGTGCCGCCGGATGGACTCCTCTCCTCAATGACGACCTGGGCAATACAGCCTGGGAACTGGGAAGTCCCAACGCCAGCAGCGGGCCAACCACCGGAGCCGAGGGCTCTCTGAATGCCTTCACCACCAACCTTGGTGATTACGGGCTCGATTCTGATATCGCCCTGCGCTCTCCGGTCATCGACCTCAGTGGAGGCGGCCTCACCCAGGCGACTCTCACCTTCCAGCAGTTTCGTGATGCCGACACCTTCGGCGACTTTGGCACCGTACGCATCCTGCGATCCGCAGACGAGAGCGAGCTGGGCACCCTCGATCCTGATCTCACCATGGTTGACAATGAGTGGACCCAGTTCAGTGCTCTCCTCCCGGACACAGCGCTTGGAGAAAGCATTATCCTCGAGTTCAGGTTCACCAGCGACAACACACCCGATTCTTTCAGTGGCTGGTCGATCGACAACGTAGAGATCGCCGTTCAATAGCGGCCCCTGCCCTGCAGTTCTTCACAGCCACAGTCGGCCGCGGTCCAACTCCGTCCCGTGCCGGGACACCCCGCATTCCGGCAGCGATGACAATTATCAGGAAATGGATCGACTCCCCCCCGGCCGCTCCCGGATTGCCGCAATGAAGACCATTACCTGCACCCTAAGCGCTCTCCTCCTCATTTCCGTATCCTCCCCGGCGGCCGCCCCCTTTATCGTCGCTCACCGCGGGGCCTCTGGAGACGCCCCCGAGAATACACTGCCGGCTTTTGAAAGGGCCTGGAAGCAGGGCGCGGACGCAATCGAAGGCGACTTTCACCTCACCGCTGACGGGAAAATCGTGTGCTTCCACGATAAGGATACCGGAAAGATAACCGGCAACAAGCGGGTGATCGCCCGGAGCACTTTCGCCGACCTGAGCAGTCTCGATGTGGGAACGTGGAAAGGTGCGAGGTTCACCGGCACGCGCATCCCCCTCCTCTCCCAGGTCCTCGCCACCGTCTCCCCGGGAAAGAAGATCTATATTGAAATCAAGTGCGGTCCCGAGATTGTTCCTCCCCTGCTCGCGGAGATGGCGAAGAGCCGTGTGACGGACGGGCAGGTCGTCATTATTTCGTTCAACGAAAAGGTGATTGCGGCCGTCAAGAGGGCACGACCCCAGTGGACTGCCAACTGGCTGTATGGCTTCAACACGAAGGACACCAGCGCCCCTGGAAAGGAACTCCCCCGCCTCCTTGAGATTCTGCGGGACTGCGGAGCTGACGGACTCGGATCCAATGCCCACCCCGGGTTGCAGAAGAGCCACCTAGCCTCTCTGTCGGCTGCCGGCTTTCAGCATCACGTCTGGACGGTTAACGATGCTTCAGACGCCAGGCGTTTCCTCGAGCTCGGGAGCCGTTCGGTTACTACCGATTATCCCGGCCGGCTCCGTGAGGAACTCTCCAGGGACTGAGTCATTCCCCTCCCGGCCGCCCGGGGTCAAATTCCTTGCCTAATACCGAAAAACAGGGAACCTCTGCGCGCCCCCCTTTTACCGACTTCCGAGCACCGCCCTCCAAAATGGCCGGCTTTTTCAAGAACCTCTACAACAAGGTCGCCAACCGGGCGGAAATCGAGTGGGACGAACTCGAGGCAGATCTCATCGCCGCCGACCTCGGGGTCAGGGTTTCCCTTGAAATCGTTGAGCATCTGCAGGGACTCGGTCGCAAGATCTCAGCTGATGACGTGGTGACAGCCGCCCGCGAACATATCGCTCAGGTCTTCCCCGATGACGATCACAACCTCGACCTGCGCGAGGATGGCAAGCCTCTTGTCATCCTCGTCGTTGGCGTCAACGGCACGGGTAAAACCACCTCGACAGCCAAACTCGGCAACCTCTTCTCCAAGCACGGCATCTCCGTCATGCTGGCTGCGGCAGACACATTTCGCGCGGCAGCGGTGGAGCAACTGGAGCGCTGGGCAGAACGCCTCGCCCTCCCCCTCGTGAAGGGCGCTCCCAACGCAGACCCGGCCTCGGTCTGTTATACCGCTCACCAGAAGGCCATCGCAGATGGATCCCAGATCCTCATCTGCGACACGGCAGGCCGACTGCACACCCGCCACAACCTCATGGAGGAGCTGGGCAAGATCAAAAGAACGATCGCCAAGCAGGATGAGACGGCCCCTCACCTCACTCTCCTGGTCGTCGATGCAACAACGGGAGGCAACGCGCTCAATCAGGCCCGCGAATTCCACAAGGCCGTCCCCCTCGATGGAGTCATTGTGACAAAGCTCGACGGGTCCGGCAAAGGGGGTGTTGCGGTGGCCATTCAGCAGGAGCTGGGAATCCCTCCCCGCTTCATCGGAACCGGCGAGGAACCGGAACAATTCGACGCCTTCACCCGCAGGAAATTCGTTGAACAGGTGCTCTGACCGGACCGTTCTCCTGGCCCGGGACCCAGCGCTCCCCTCCATAGCCGCACGACCCTGCCACTCAGGGCAGTGCAATTTCCAACCGGTAGAACCGCCGCACCTCAGCGCCGGGAACACCGGGAGTTTCCGGCGGACCAGCATCCCTCACGTGGTAGGCCTGCGGGAAGACATCGGCGCCCGTGTCGATAATTTCGCCGAGGCGCTGCCATTCCTTGAGATCGCTACTCCACAATACGGAGTAGAGTCGGTCCGGAATACTGATAAAGCGCAGATCGACACTTCCATCCGGCTGCGCCTCCACCCCCAGAGCAGGAAAATCCTCTCCATCCGCCCGTCTCGGATCGAGCCCGGTCAGAAACTCTATCAGATTCACAACCCCGTCACGATC
>CAWWCX010000190.1:0-7806 GCA_963935445.1 uncultured Roseibacillus sp. | reverse complement strand
TCATGAAGGTGTGAGCCGGGTCGTGGTTGATCTGCTCGGTGGACATGGAGTTGATGACTGCGATGTCATCCGCGATGGATCCAATATGGGGAAAGGCCGAGGACATGAGCCTGCCGCATTCCCCATAGGGTTTGAATTCATGCTGGGGTCCGAGGCACTTGAGCTTGTTGCGGCTGCCCTGGAGCTGGGCGAGTTGCTGTCCCTTGGTGAAGGACTCAGGCATGGGTTTGCCATTGAGCTTCGCCAGTTCCGGCTTGTGATCGAGGGTCTCGAGGTGGGAGGGACCGCCGGCCATGCAGAGATGAATGACTCGCTTGGCCTTGGGAGCGAAATGGAGTTTTCCGTCTAGGACGCCCTGCCACCGGGGAGCCGCCTGGGCCTCCTGACTCAGGAGGTAGGCCAGGGCGGCACTGCCGACCGAGTAGGAGGATCCCTTCAGGAAGGTTCGGCGGTTGATCGCGTTGATAAGCTGTTCGTTCATGGAAGGAAGTGGTGGAGGGGCTGTTCTCAGGGGGCCCTTAGTATCTCGTGATTGTTTCGTGGAGGTTCAGGAGCGCCCGGGTGACTGCAGTGAAGGCGGCGAGGTCCATGGGATTGGCCTCCTTGCCCGCAGGTTTCAGTCCGACTTTGAGAAGAGCATGAGCATCGTCTGGATTGGCGAAGTAGCTTTTGAGCTGCCTGTCATAGAGGGTCTTGAGGAGTCGGGCCTCCTCGGGATAGGGTTTGCGCTCCAGCAATTGCTGGAAGCCGAGTTCCAGACGCTGGGAGAAGGGTCGGCTGTCCCCGGTCAGTTGTTCAGCGAGGACTCGGGCGGCCTCGACGAAGGTCGGATCGTTCAGGAGGTTGAGGGCTTGCTGGGGAGTATTGGAAGTTTCCCGGCTGGCGGTGCATTCCTCGCGGGGCGGAGCATCGAAGGCGACCAGCATGGGGTGCAGGAAACTGCGTTGCCAGTGCATGTAGATCCCGCGGCGGTATTGGTTGTCATCGTTGTGCTGCTTGTAGGTTCGCTTCGGGAAGTTCAATTCCCGGTAGTAGCCTGCGGGCTGGTAGGGCCGGGCGCTTTCGCCACCGATGCGCACGTTGAGAAGGCCGGAGACGGCAAGGGCGTTGTCGCGGACGAATTCGGCTGGAAGGCGCCTGGCATTCTGCCGCGCGTAGAGAAGGTTGTAGGGGTCGGCCCCGGTGAGTTGGGGGGAGGCATTGGACGACTGCTGGTAGGTCTGGGAAGTCAGGATCACCTTGACCAGGTGTTTGACGTCCCATCCGCTTTCCATGAATTCCACCGCGAGCCAGTCGAGCAGCTCAGGGTGGGTTGGCCACTGGCCCTGGTTGCCGAGGTCCTGCAGGTCCCGGGAGAGCCCAGTTCCGAGGAAGAGCGCCCACACCCGGTTGACAAAGGTGCGTGCGGTGAGGGGGTTGTCCGGGGAGGCGATCCAATTAGCGAGGTCCAAACGGGTGAGGCGTTCCCCGGATTCCGGGTTCTTCCGGTTCGAGGTCAGGAAGGCTGGGAGGGCGGGCTCGACCACCGGGCCGGAGCGGTCCATCCAGTTTCCCCGGGGCAGGATGCGGATTTCGCGTGGGTTGGAAGCAAGGGTCACGAGGGTCATCCGGGTTGACCCTTTCGCGCCCTGGGCCTGCTGTTCCAGCTTGGCGATCTTGTCCCTGACTGGCTGCAGGGAGGGGGCGATCTTGCGGAAGTGGTCGAGGAGAGGCTTTCGGAGCTCGGGATCGATCTTCTTTCCCCTGGTGGCCAGCAGTTTGGTGCGGATGCCATCGGGAAGGCCGGCGAGGGCGGCGCTGGCAGCGCTGCCGGTGTGTCCGGCGAGATCCCAGAGAACAGTTCCCCCGTGCTGGGTGTAGGCCAGCTGGGTGATTTTCTTTCCGGCGGGCAGTCCGACCTTCCCGGCGGGGACTTCAAGTCGGACCCACTTTCCTGTTTCCGGAAGGCTGCCCACCTTGTGGTGGTTGGCCCCATTGCTTCCCTTCCCGTAGGGGATCACGTCCTCACCCCACCAGGCCCGGTGCTCCCAGGTGTTGTCGGCATTGAATTGGAGCATGATTTGCTTGGGCGGATCCTTGGGATCCAGCCAGACATAGGCAAAGAGCTGTTCGCCGGCACCGAGGGTCACCGGCTTGCTGCTGGCATCCACGATGTGCTGGACGAGTCCTCCACTTTGCTGCCGGCGGGCGATCTTTCCTGAATGCACGTTCTCGGTCACAGTCTGAACGTCCGGGAGGGGAAGTTCCTTGTCATCGAGGATGGTGACATCCTCTGGCTTGTCTGCGGCGAGAGTGGCGAGGAGGTCGATGGTCCAGCTGATAAACTCGGCCTCCAGTGCCGGGCTGTGCTTCGCGAGTTCGGCTTGGAGGTCCTGCCTGTCCTTCGCAATACGAGCGAGTTCATCCGTGTTGGCAGGCTCAGGGACATCGAGGGCGGGGCCCCACTTATCCAGCTTGAAACCCGGGTATTTCTTGATGTCGGCGCCGGCATTGTAGCGGCCGTCTCCGTTGTAAGCTCCCTTCTCGTAGATATCGGAGAAGAAGGCCTCCATGGAATAGAAATCCCGGGCGGTGAAGGGATCGAACTTGTGATCGTGACACTCGGAGCAGCCCATGGTTGAACCCAGAAACGCTACTGAGGTGGTGCGAACCCGCTCGGCGTAATACTTGGCGATGTATTCGGCATCCTGGATTCCGCCCTCCTCGGAGACTTGGTTGACCCGGTTGAAGCCGGTCGCGACATAGTGCTCGGTAGTGGGATTTTCCAGAAGGTCGCCTGCCAGCTGCTCGATGATGAAGGTGCTGTAGGGCTTGTTGCGATTGAAGGCCCGGATGACGTAGTCGCGGTAGGGCGTCATGCTCCAGGTCTTGTCACTGTGATACCCGTGGGTGTCCGCGTAGCGGGCGAGATCGAGCCACATGACGGCCATCCGCTCTCCGTAATGGGGCGAGGCGAGATACTCGTCGATGGCGGCCTCCGCGCTGGAATTTCCGACTCCGTGGAAGGAGGCGGGCAGGCCGGTCAGGTCAAAGGAAAGTCTTTTGCCGAGGGTGTTGGGGCTGGCGGCCGGGGAGAGCTTCCGCTGGTTTTCCGGCAAGCCTGCCAGGATGAAGTTGTCGATGGGATGCTGTGCCCCCATTGCGGGAACAGCAGGGCGCCGGGGAGGAATGTAGGCCCAGTGACGCTCGTATTTCGCACCCTGCCTGATCCACTCGGCGAGAAGCTTCTTCTGTTCCGAGGTGAGGACCTTGTGGGACTTGCGGGGGGGCATGAGATCCTCCTCGTCCCCGGTATTGATGCGGATGACCAGTTCCGAATCGTCTGGTTTTCCGGGGACGAAGGCTTCCATTCGGAGAGCTTCCTCGCGAATATCGAGTCGTAGTTTCCCCTTGCGGGCGGCCTTGTCCGGGCCGTGGCAGGCAAAGCAGTTCTCCGCGAGGATGGGGCGCACGTCGCGGTTGTAGGAAAGCGGGGCAGCGAGGCTTGGGAGGGAGCTTCCGAGGATGAGCGCGGGGATGGTCAGGCGCATGGTCCGTCTGCTGTATCCCCACGCGGGTGGGATCGCAAGAACGGGGTTTTGGAGAGAGGTCCTGTTATCGTAGGAGTGCGGGAAGAGGCAGGCCTTTCCGCGGAAGGCTTGGGCCTCTTTTCCGGGGTAGCGTTGAGCTCGGAAAAGGGGGAAATGCCGGGGGGGTGTGTGCCCTAGGTCAGGACGTCTCTCACCACCCGGGCGGGCTCGACGCCGGTGAGGCGCATGTCCAGCCCCTGAAACTTCATCGAAAAGCGGCTGTGGTCGATACCGAGCAGGTGAAGCATGGTGGCGTGGAGATCGCGCACGTGGACGATATCCTTGACCGAGCTGTAGCCGAGTTCATCGGTCTCTCCGTAGGCCGTTCCGCCCCGAACGCCGCCGCCGGCCAGCCACATCGAGAAGCCCTTGATGTGGTGGTCTCGTCCTGCACCACCCTTTCCCTGGAACATGGGTGTGCGGCCAAACTCGCCGCCCCAGACGATAAGGGTTTCGTCGAGCATTCCCCGTTGCTTGAGGTCGGTGAGGAGCGCCCAGGTCGGTTTGTCGGTGAGGCCGCAGCAGGTGTTCATGTATTTCACCAGACCGCCGTGGTGATCCCAGCCGCGGTGGTAGAGCTGAATGAAGCGCACACCCTTTTCGGCGAGTCGACGGGCGAGGAGGCAGTTGGAAGCAAACGAACCGTCGCCCGGCCGGGCGCCGTACATGTCGAGGATGTGCTTGGGCTCCTTGGAAAGGTCGGTCAGTTCCGGGACGCTTGCCTGCATGCGAAACGCCATTTCGTAGGCAGCGATGCGGGCCTTGATCTCGGGGTTGTCCACGAGTGTGTTGCGGTGATTGTCGAGCTGCTGAATCGATTGCACGAGAGCGTTCTGGTGCCCTCTGGTGACGCCCCGGGGACTGGTGACGTAATGGACGGGGTCGCCCGTGGAATTGAATTCCACGCCCTGGAAGCGGCTGGGCAGCATGCCCGCGCCCCATTGCCGGGCTGCAATCGGCTGGGGGTTGCGCCCGCCCACGCTGGTCATGACCACGAATCCGGGCAGGTCGTCGCTGGCACTTCCCAGGCCGTAGTTGATCCACGCCCCCATCGACGGCCGCCCGCTGGTCGCGGTGCCGGTATTCATGAAGGTATGGGCGGGGTCGTGGTTGATCTGCTCGGTGAGCATCGACTTGAGCACGCAGATCTGGTCCGCCATCCTGCGGTGGTAGGGCAGAAAGTCGGAGATGAACTGCCCCTTGCCGAATTCCTGAAACTTGGTCAGGTGTCCCTGCACCTTGAGTTGTTGTCCCTGCAACTGGGCGATGGGTTGGCCCTTGGTGAAGGACTCCGGCATGGGTTGGCCGTTGAGCTCATTGAGCCTCGGCTTGTAGTCGAAGGTCTCCAGGTGGGAGGGCCCACCAGCCATGGTGAGGAAGATGACCCGCTTGATTCTGGCCTCGTGATGGGGAAATCCCGGGAGTCCATCGTAGGAAGTGTCGATGGCACCGCCGAGGGCGTCGCGGCCGAGGAGGGACAGGAGGGCGGTGGATCCGAACCCTATTCCCGCGCTGCCGAGAAAGGAGCGACGATTGAGGTAGTTGGAGAGCTGGTCTTGTGTGGTCATGGCCGTGTGGCGCCCGCCCTGCAGGGGCTCAGTTCCGTGTGTAGGTTTCCGACAGGTTCAGAATGGCGCGTGCGACCGTCGTCCAGGTCGCGTGCTCGATCGCGTCGAGGCCGGGATTCGCCAGGGCCTGTCCCGTCGAAATCAATTCGCGTGCGGCATTGGGGTCGGTCTTGAATTCCTCCTGGGCGAGGAGGAAGAGCCTGCCCATGATCTCTTTCTCCGTGTCGTCGGGAGGTCGGGACAGGGCCCTGCGGTAGGCATATTCAAGGCGCGCCTTGTCGTTCACACCACCCTCCCTGAGGATGCGTGCGGCGAAGACGCGGGCGGATTCGACGAAGCTGGGGTCATTCAGCAGGGTCATGGCCGCGATGGGTGTGTTGGAGCGGGGGCGCTCAGCGGTACATTCTTCCCGGGTGGGGGCATCGAATGCCCGTAACATGGGATGCAGGAACTGGCGTTGCCAGTGGATGTAGACCCCGCGGCGCCACTGGCGGTCATCGGTGTGAGGGGCATACTTGCGGGCAGGAAAGTTGAGGTGTCGGTAATAGCCTGCGGGTTGATAGGGTTTTGCGCTGGCTCCTCCGTGCTCCGTGTGGAGCAGTCCCGAGATGGCCAGGGCATTGTCACGAATGGTCTCGGCGGGCAGGCGAAAGCGCGCCTGCCGGGCGAGGAGTCGGTTGTAGGGATCGATTTCGCGCAGGTTGCCCGGCTCGAGCGAGCTCTGCCGGTATGTGCGGCTCATGGCGAGAAGCTTCAGCATATGCTTCATGTTCCATCCCGACTCGTAGAATTCGACGGCCAGGGTATCCAACAATTCGGGGTGGGCCGGGGCCTCGCCCTGCCCCCCGAAGTCGTCGAGTCGCTTGGAAATACCCGTCCCGAAGAGGAGATACCAGAGGCGGTTTGCCATCACGCGGGCGGTCAGCCCACCCGTGCCCTCGCGGGGGTCGGTGAGCCAGTTGGCGAGGTCGAGGCGGGTGAGGCGTTTACCGTCCGGAGATGGTTGGCCCTTGCTGAGGAAGGCAGGGAAGGCGGGTTCCACGATCTCACCGCTGTCATCCAGCCAGTTGCCGCGGGGGAGGATGCGGATGGTGCGCGGCTTGATGGCCACCGTGACCATTGTCTTACGCTTGGCCTTCTCGAGGGCGGCGAGCTCGGTCTCCACCTTTGTCCGTGCGGCCGCATTGGAGAAGCGCGCCGTTTCGAGGAGATTCCGCAGCTCCGCCATCCGCATCCGTTCGTGTTTGCTGTGAACGTCGATTTCCGGCGGTCGACGGGTTGGGAGGCTGTTGGATCCCGCCTTGAAGTGCTGAGCCTCGTCCACGTCCGCGAAAAAGGCCCCCAGCGCGTAGAAGTCCTTCATGGTGTAAGGGTCGTATTTGTGGTCGTGGCATTGCGCGCACCCCACGGTGGCACCCATCCAGACATTGGAAAGGTTGCGCACGCGGTCTGCGAAGTAGATCGCGAGGTACTCCCGGGCCTGAACGCCGCCCTCATGGGAAGTCTGCAGGAGGCGATTGTAGCCTGTCGCGACCCTCTGGTCGATGGAGGGGTCGGGCAGGAGGTCCCCTGCCAGTTGCTCGCGGGTGAACTGGTCAAAGGGAAGGTTGTCGTTGAAAGCCTGAATGACGTAATCGCGATAGGGCGAGATGCTGTGGTCCTGGTCCCCGTGGTAACCGCAGGTGTCGGCGTAGCGGACGAGATCGAGCCAGTAGATGGCCATGCGCTCGCCGAAGTGGGGAGAAGCCAGAAGGGCGTCGACAGTGGTCTCGAGGCACGCGGAGGGATCCTGCTTCCATCGTCTGACAAAAGCATCCACCTGTCCGGGAGTGGGAGGCAGGCCGATGAGGTCGAAGTAGAGCCGCCGCACGAGGGTGACCGGATCGGCGTCCAAGGAAGGTTTGAGCTTTTCGGTCTCGAGGCGGGCGAGAATGAAATTGTCGATCCAGTTTTCGCTCCAGTCCTTCATCCCGACCGGCGGGACAGAATGCCTTTTGGGTGCCACATAGGTCCAGGGATCAGCGTATTTGGCACCCTCGGTGATCCACCTGGAGAGGAGGTCCTTCTGCGTGCTGCTCAGTTCCTTGTGCGCCTTGGGTGGTGGCATGACCTCATCCTTGTTTGCGCTGAGGATACGCAGCATCAACTCGCTGTCGCCCGGGTTGCCGGGCACAATCGTCTCCCCGGATTCGCCGCCCTTCAGGGCTCCCTCGCGGGTGTCCAGTCGCAGCTCACCCTTGCGGTCATGCTCGTCCGGTCCGTGGCATGCGAAGCAGTGGTCGGAGAGAATGGGGCGGATGTCGCGGTTGAAGTCGATTTCCGCGAAGGCCTTGGGAAAAATGCAGGGGAGTGCGAAGAGGCACAGGAGGAGGCGAAACATCCCCGGAAACCTAGCGGCCCGGGCCAAGGTTGCAATGGGCGATTCTTGATGGAAAGAGCTGATCCAGTCAGACTTCCGCCGGGACAGACCGGGTGACCAGCCAGTTGCGCGCCAGCAAGGCAAGAAGCAGGACGAGAAGGGCGGAGACGAGGCCGATGAGGATCGTGATTGTCCATTCCCCCGCACTGCGCTGTTTCTCTCCCCTGAAGAACCCGACCTTGGTGTAGACCGGCACGGGGTAGCCGCGGGTTCGCATCTCGTTCTTCACGAGGGCAAAGTCAACTCCGAG
>CAWWCX010000189.1:0-7836 GCA_963935445.1 uncultured Roseibacillus sp. | reverse complement strand
GTTTTTCTCGATTGAGGGATACCGCATTATCATCGATCCGTTTCTTCGTTCGAGCCACATCCTCGACAACATATTGAAAATCCCTGGAGAGCTTCACTCTCGCCTCATTACGCTCCTTGAGAACGGGCAGAAACAGTCCTTTTCTGTCGAGCGGACGAAAATCGGGAGCCTTGCGGATAAGGTCATGATCAAGAGGGTGCTTGAGATAGGCTTCGCCAACCTCAAGGGCATCCGTGAGAGATGGCAGGATGACATCGGGCTCCACGCCCAGCTTCTGGGTGGAACTACCCGAAACCCGGTAGAACTTCTGGATCGTGGTCTTCAGGTATCCGGCCCGGCTGTTATCCTCAAAAAATCGAAAATAGCGGCCAATTTCCATGGGCTGCTGCACAGTCCCTTTCCCGAAGGTGGACCGGTCTCCCACAATGACGCCACGATTGTAATCCTGCAGGGCTCCGGCGAGGATTTCGCTCGCGGATGCACTCGACTTGTCCGTTACCACAACGAGCGGCCCCTTATACAGCGGCCTTCGGAAAAGGGCTTCCTTGGACTCGATCCGGCCGATCGTGTCCTTGATCTGCACAACGGGCCCCCGGCCAACGAAGAACCCGGTGATCCGGCGAACTTCCTCCAGGGATCCCCCCCCATTTCTCCGGAGGTCGAGCACCAACCCGTCCACCTGCTCCTTTTTCAGGCGGGTAACAAGCTTCTGGACATCCTTGGAGACACTTGGGACCCCGGTTTGGAAATCCATGTAGAACGAGGGAAGCTGCAGCCAGCCGATCCGGCGCTTCCCGGTCTCATGAGTCATTTCGATCACTTCAGCACTCGCCAGCTCATCCTTCAACTCCACCCGGCCCCGCGTGATCGTAATGAATTTCACTTCTCCCGGGGCTCCATCAGACGGCTCCACCTTCAATCGCACCTCAGTGTTCACCTTGCCCCGGATCATTTCCACGACGTGATCAATCTTCATGTACATGATGTCGGTCACGTCTCCCGAGTTGAGCGAGTCGACCCCCACAATGCGGTCATTCAGCTTGAGCTCACCCTGCTTGTCCGCTGGACCGCCGACCACGATTCCCGTGATCTTGGTTGCGCCATCATCCTCTGCCTGGAGAAGAGCTCCTATTCCCACCAGTGAGTTCGACATCCCTGAACGAAAACGCTCCATCTCACGCGTGCTCATATAATCAGTATGCGGGTCGTGAGCCGCAGCAACTGCACTCAGGAAGTAGTTGGCGACATCCTCTTCATCTGCCTCCCCGATACTACGGTGGAAACGATCATAACGCTGGACGATCTTGGCAGCCGGGCCTTTCTCATTCGCGAGCGGGTCCTTCTTGCCCTGTTCCTCTGCAAGTCGTTTGACGGCGTCACGGCGAAGCATTTCGGAAAGGAGCGCCTCCTCAATCTGACGCTTCCAAACCTCTTCCGCTGCCTGTTGGCTTGCCGGCCAGTTCGCGTCCTTTCGGGTCCGCATCACCACCTCGTCAGATTCAAACTGGAACTTCCCGGTCTTGAGAAGATTCTTCGCGAAATCCACACGCTCCCCCACACGCTGAGAAAACACCTTGTAGATCTCATTGGCCGGCTCCATGCAACGCCCCTTGATCAGGAGCTCATGCAGCCTTCTCCCATATTTCTTTTCGAAGGCTTCGATATCCTGCTGCGTGAAATAGAGCCTCGCCGGGTCAAGATCGGAGAGGTAGTCGTTGAGAATCTTCGCACTGAGGTCGGCATTGAACTGAATCCTCGCATAATGGCTGTTCTGCAGCATGCCCGCCATCTCGCGGCCAACGACGTTGAAGTCAGTCTTGGCCAGAAGCGGCAGGGAAGAACAGGTCACCAGCACGCTCAGGGCAGCCGCGAGGAAGGATGTGTTACGAACCATAATTGAGAGATACCGTTATAAGGGCAGAGAGAACTCCCTGAGCTTCGGAGATTTGGGCAGATTTGTCGATTTCTTTCCCGGTTTCCGGTTTCCGGAAAAACCCTTCACGCTAGCGTTTCTTTTCCTTTCCCTCCCTCAGCCTCTGCTCGCGGAGCCATTCCTGAAAATAGTTTTCATCCATTTCAGACTCGTCAGGCAGAACCGGGAAAAGCCCCCATTGGTTGATTTCGTCCAGCGCCGCGGGGCGTCTCCGCAGGGAGGCCGTGAGCTCAACAGCTTCCATCCCCCGGCGAACCTTGAGCCTGATCTCATCTCCCGGCTTCTTGGACTTGATGTAGTCCGCGAACAACCGCGTGGGTGCGAGGTCGTTGAAGACGACCGCGTCCACTCCAACGATGAGATCCCCCTCCCTCAGTTTGGCGATTGCAGCCGCCGTCCCCTCTCTGACATCAGTGATCAATACGGCTGGTTGCATGATACCCTGCTCATTCTTCCAGCGCGCGGTATCCATCTGGATTCCCAGGTAGCCCTGTCCTGGAAGAGGCTGCTGCAGGATGACCAGAGCCTTGAGAACTTCGCGACTGCGCAAGCGCACTTCAGGATTCTCCGCCTTCCGGTAAAACTGATAGAGGGACGCCACACTTCCTTCCAGATCCTTCTTCCCCCACTCCAGCAGCTGGCCCTGAGCGGTTCGCCGGGTCTTGAACTTCTCGTCTCCAAGAGAAGCAACTACTCCGGGGGGCACCTCTCGGAGGACCCCGGCTGGCCCGGGGGCTCCCTGACCCTGCTCCTGTGCCCCGAGTGGCAGAGAGAGCGCCAGCGGCAGGAGAGTCGAGAGCACGCCACAGCGATTCGGCATGGAAAACTCCTAAACCCCGACGCATCAAAACGCAACAGCCCGGAACGCAAAATGGCCGGGGTATCCCCCGGCCAAATCCATAATTCCCGCAATGCGGGCCGGCAAATGGGTGCTAGCGCCCGAAGACGTTTTTCTGGGGGATCTCGATCGTGTCCCGCGGATACACCTTGAGCAGCTTATGCTCCCCCTTATTCAGGTCATAGACGTACCGTTTGTTGTTCCGGTAGAGACTGACCCTGTTAATCGCCCCGAACTCAGTGGGCCCTCCCGCCGACATGACCGCCTGATACAGGGTCATGTTTCGCTGAAAGGGCTTTGGCCCGGGAGCCCGCACTTTTCCGCCAACCGTGATCACTTGGACTGTCAGGTTGTCACTGGAATCAGCTATGATCTGGATGGTGGGGCTGGTGTAGATTTCAGCGTCCCGGTAAGCCTTCTCGATGAGACGGGCCAGGACATCCGGTTCCACGCCGGCAGCCTTGATCGCGCCCACCTCCCACATCGTGATATACCCTCTGTCTGAAACAGGGTAGGGGCCATTGATCCGGCCCTGTTCACCGGTCGGAACTCCCTGAATGGTGATACGAATGGCTCCTCCAGATTCAATCTGGGCCTGCAAGGATGCAGGAACGACCGCAAGGAGGAGAAGGGAGAGGATAAGGAGAATCTTCATGGTGTCATCAGGGGGTGGAGAATTGTCCCGGGACTGGTTTCAAGCGCGCTGAGCGGGGAATGATCAATACAGCCCGTCGTCTTCATCCCGGGGAGTTGAGGCTGGTGCGGTGCGGGCCCCGCCAACGGGCGCGGCCCCCGGGGAGGCACCGGGAACAGGTTCAGGATCCGCAGTCGGAGCGTAGTAGGTGTAGTAGCTCGTATAATACTGGTATTGGCTGTCACTCCGCACATCCACATTGTTCAGAACCACACCAATGACCTGGCCTCCTACGTTCTCAACAGCCTGCTTCACACGCAGGAGCATGTTACGAGGCAGCTTGCGGTGCTGGACCACGATCATGGTGAGGTCCACCTCGGAAGCCAGCACGGAAGCGTCACTCACGCCAAGAATGGGCGGAGAGTCGACCAGCACGAGATCGAAGCGCTGCTTCACGTCCTCAATGAGTTCGGACATCCTTCTCGAGTTCAGAATGCCCGCTGCATCCGCAGGAAGAATTCCCGACGGCAGGAAATAGAGATTATCCACCGGCGTCTGCAGGATGACATCCTCCAACATCAGGTCGGTGGTCAGATAGTTCGTCAGGCCCACCGAATTGTTGATGTCGAAGAACGTGTGCAGCCGCGGACGCCGAAGGTCAGCATCAACCATGAGCGTGGTGTATCCACCCTGGGCACAAACGTAGGCCAGGTTGACAAGGGTCGTGGACTTACCTTCACCCGCACCACCTGAAACGATGGTAATCGCATTATCCTCCGGATTCTTCCGGTTGAATTCGATGTTCGTTCGTAATATTCGGTAAGCCTCAGCATCCGGGCTCATTCCACTCTGCTTATGCAGCACGCCCACGTCCTTCGGGATGACCGCCAGGACCGGCACTTGCAGGTAACGCTCCACGTCTTCCAGGCTCTTGACCGACGTATCCAGATATTCGAGGAAGAATGCGATTGCGACGCCAAAGATGAGGCCGACTGCTGCTCCCAGCCCTAGAAAGAGGGAAACCTTGGGGTAGACCGCATCCTTGGCCTGCTTGGGATCTTCCAGAATAGTGATCGGATTCTTGGGAATCTTGAGAGCAATCCGTCGCGCAGAATTGGTGATCTTCATCTGGGAGAGCATCGCCTTGGCGGTCTCATAATCCTGCTTCGCCTCCACGTAGTCCTGGGACTGGAGAGCCTTGTCGACAGCATCAAACCTGCTCTCCTCCACCACTTGGCGGAGTTTCTCAAGCTGTCCATCCACAAGTTCAAGCTGGGTCCTCAAGAGGTCCTTGAGGGTAATGACTGCACTCCTGAGATCTTCCTCCAGCTTCTCCTGGGCGATGAGAGCCATCCTGATATTCGGATGTTTGCGGCCGAGTCCCGAAGCTTCCATGGTGGCAATACTGCGCTTGCCCGCCATCCAGGCCCGGTGAAGCTCGGGCACTGCGCTTCCCGGGAGCTTGAGCCCCTCGGCGAAGTTCATGAGCTCATCGTCCTTGAGATTTACCAGTTGGTTGATCTGGTTCTCGAGCTGTCGCTTCGACTTCTCATGCTCGAACTGCTGCATGACAGCCATCTTGAGAATCTCCTCCTCACTCTGGCCCATTCGGCCACTGGGGTAGACCCCTTCAATGTAGGGCACCCCAACAGCTTTTACGATCGCATGGAAATGCCTCCTTTTGTCCTCCACGAGGTCTTCCTGCGAGCGCACTTCCGCCTCCAGGGCGTCAAGGGCCTCGCTCGCCCGGTCACGCTCGTCGGAATTACGGACGAGTTGATAGGACTTGGCAATTTCCCTCGCAACAAGCTGAGCGTCCTCGGGCTTCTGGTGCCGGATACGGATCTCGATGTGGTCGGTATTCCGAATCTGTTCCGTCTTGAGGATCTTCTTCACCTTGAGGAGTGCCATGTCGCGGTCAAAGCCACTCCAGCGGGTGGTCAGGTCCAATCTCTCCACGACGCGTGCGAGAGTCTTCTCCGATTCAATAATCTTGAACTGATTGTAAATATAGGAATGAGAAGGCGAGGCCCCGGTTATTGGTGGACCACCAACTCCGTTCAGCGGGTCCAGTTCAACGTAGGAGTGGTTCACCTGCACCAGCGCGGTGCTTTCATACTGCTTCGGGATCACGTAGGTGATCACGGCCGCGGTCATGAAAATAAGAAGGAACGTCAGTAGAATAACCCCATAACGATTCTTGAGCACCTGCCAGTAATCGACTGCGTGGAGTGACGCTTCGCTGGTGGCGTTTTGACGATCGAGATCGTTTTGCATAGCCTCTTGGAGTTGGGATGGATGGGGTTTGGGACGCTTTGTCCAGCTGAAGGCCGTTTGGGGGGAGAGCTGTCTAGACAGAAAACCCCCGCAATGGAAGCAGACATTGCGGGGGCTATATTGTTCGGATTTTTTTACACGAAATCCTTAGAACGATGACTGGATGCCCAGCTGCACGCGGGTCCGGTTGAAATCCCGGATGTCGGAATCCGAAGCGGAGTGGGTGTAGTTAAGAGAACCAGTAATATAAATGTTCTCGTAAAGCTCGTAGCTGGCTCCACCGTTCACGTTGATGATGCTCTCATCCATGCTGCTGGGAGCGGCGGGGTTGGGGCCGATCTGACTGTCGTAGCCAAAAAGAATCAGGTTGCCACCACCGAACAGAGTCAGCTTCGGAGACACCACGTAGGAACCCTGGAGACCGAGGCGGAAGGTGGCGCGCTCCTCGTAGCGTCCGATGACGGGGAACTCCTGACAATCGTGCGTGGAAATATTGCGGTTTCGGTCCTCCAGTCCGTAACGGACGAAGGCGCGGACCTGAGCCGCCTCGGTGAGGCGGGTCTTCACGGTAGCCTCGACGTAGGGAGAACTGTGGGAAGATCCACCATCAATTTCCTGCAATTGAACACCACCGCGCAACACAACCACCGTGGTCGGGCTCACCTGGTGCTCCGCGCCCACGAGGAAGTAGTGGGAGTTGGATTCAGAAATCGAATCGTTGTCCTGATGCTGGTAGCGATACGAACCCGTCCACACCGTGGAGGGGGCTGTGCGATACCGGAACTGATGGTAGAACAGGTGACGAACGTAATCGTTCCGATCCACGTCATCGAAGGTCACTCCGCTCAACCGGTAGCCGGTGTTGGTGCCGAGACGCTCCGTCCAACGGTAGCCAACACTGTTGTCAGAGCTGTAGCGGAAGTAGTTTCCCTGGCGACGATCCGTCGCAACGCCATAATTGTAATCCGGCTCCTGCTCATACGTGAAGTGGTTCCGGCTGCGCAGACGAAGTGATTCGTTCACCCGATGGACGAAGTTAACGCCACCTCGGAATTGCGGGTAGAAATCCTCTTCTTCACTGGCCCCAAAGATCCCTGTCCGCTCGATGGGATCAAGGTAGTAGGTCGCTCCCACACGTCCCCATACGTCGATGGTCGTCTGAGGGGTCTTGCTTACGAAATTTGCCTGAACGAAACCGGACACGTAAAGAGCGTCGTCGCTATCCGCTCCGGCGCACTCTGAAAACATGGGCGCAGCATTGGAATCCCAGCCAATATTCGCTCCCGCAGTCCAATTAAGGGGGAGGGAATCTTCCGGCTCATCATCATAGGGCATGATGTTGTAAAGGCCCTGCGCCGAGAGAAGACCGCCCGCGGCAAGTCCAAAGGCGGAAACAATAACGATTTTTTTCATACGATTCTGGGGAGAGTGGGTTTGGGTCAGATCCGATCCGCTCACTGTGCGTGTGAATTTGGGGATCGGAAAATCAATCAAGCTTCGACTAGTCGGTGGTAATACCTACACCGGGGAAATCACCTGGCGTACTGATGGACGGAAGGAGAGGAGGATGGATGGGAGGCAGCCCCGGGATGAGGTATATGTCATCGACCGGGTTCTTCACTGCCGGAGAAGCAACAATGTCCTTGGCTCCCTTGGCACCGCCAACGGGATCGTTCCCTTTTCTGGCCAGACCCTTGGGGTCAAGCTTTGCGAGGACAGCCTTGATCTGCGGAAGCGCATCCGGAGCGACCGCAATGGCACAGGCCGTAATCACATTCAGCCGGTCGGGGGCAGACTCAATCGCCGTCGCAACAATCTGACTCACCAGTTTGCCGTCCGCCTCCGTTGCGACGATCGCAGCCTTCACAACCTCACAGGCACAGGCCGGATGAGCTCCAGTTTGTTTGCCAACGATTGCGAGCACGTTATCGGGCTTTGCCGAGACCTGCTTCTTCACGGCATCGGACAACTTCGTGCAGTCAGCTTCTGCCGCCAATGCTGCGGTAGAGAGGCCCACCGCGCACGCGAACGTCGCATACTTGAGGATTGATTTCATTGGGGATGCTTCTTTATTTTTTTGAGAGAACTTATTGCTGTTGAATGGAGCGGGTAAAGGGAATCGAACCCTTATGGCCAGCTTGGAAGGCTGGGGCT
>CAWWCX010000188.1:0-7845 GCA_963935445.1 uncultured Roseibacillus sp. | reverse complement strand
CCCCGGTATTCGGGAAAGCGTTCCCGACGCGGGCCGACAAATTAATGATCCTCACAGGGTCAACCGGATCATTGGTGGTCACGACAAGCTGGGCCTCGAACTGCCCATTCCTGCCCGCGGGATCGAAGCTCAGCACAAACTCGCCCTCTGTCAGCGGCGCCAGGGATGCCGGAGACGAAACTACGCTGAAGCGATCAGCATCATTACCAATGACAGCCAACCCACTGAACTGCAGTGTCTGGCCGCCCCCTTGATTTGAAATCGAAAAGACCGCCAGCTCCGGACCGGCTGCCTCTGGCAGGGTTCCGAAATCGAGCATTCCTCCCCCAACGAGTTGCGGGTCATGGAGAAACCCACTTAAACTGACGCTGGAAACAGGATCGGCACTGTCATTGCTGACGATCCTGAGTTCAGCTGTCATGGTCCCCGCAAGGCCGGTCGGATTAAAGCTGATCTGGATCAGGTCCGTCGCCCCTGGCTGGATACTGGCAGGCACCGAAACGATCGAGAATGCGGTCGCCTGCGGGCCTGAGAAAGAGACTTCTCCCAGCTCAAGACTTTCTCCCGAACCGAGATTCCCAACGGGAATATCAATGGTCTGAACTGACCCATCGAGCTCCAGGCTCACACTCCCGGGCAGGTCGATCCGGGCATCCACCGCTGCCCCGCTCACCTCGAATGCAATCTCGCCAAGCCCAACACGATCGCCCCCGGCAGGAGGGCCGTTTCCCCCGTTGGAGTAGAAATTGTCGAGACACGAAACCTCAACATAACGGGCGATCACCGTTTGAGAGAAAGCGAAGCTCTGGCGCACCTCGTCATCAATAACCAGCTCAAACGCCGGGCTGTAGGCAATGGAATCCGAAAACCCTGACACTCCGTCCGCAGCCGTGGCAAATCGCAAACGGATCTCACTCACACCATTGGCATTGGACATCGAGTAGCCCCAGGCACTCACCTCCGAAAGCGCAACATCACTGCCAAGATCGAAAACGAGAGCTGGTGTTCCAGCAACGTCGAGGTAGTCCGATGGAAACCCTCCCGGAGCCCCGGTGACCCAGCGGGAAGACGATCCGCCTCCAAGCTGACCGTGGGGCTCATCCTCGTCAAAACCCAGGCCGGGACCTTGAATCAGGTTCGACACGGTCCACAAATCCCCGTTCGTGGAAGTCGAAACCGAGGAGACCGGATAGAATTCCGCTCCCCATGCGGTGGGGAAAAGGGGTAGACATGCCCAGACAAGGGCAGGGAAAAAAAATCGAACAAGTCTCATGGAGCTGGGGGGGATCGCCAAGGTGGATTCCCAAGCAGGAAGCCAAGGCAAGAAGCTCACTCCTTTCCCGCTATTCCGCAAGCCCACTTTCCCTACCGGGTCAATACGCGGACATCGTCGACATAAAAGCCCGCAAACTCCACGTCATCGACAAAATCGTCCGTTTCCAGCCGGAACTCAATCTTGATTTCCTGTCCGAGGGCCACAGCCGGCAGACTGTAGCGAACCTCCTGCCAGCTGTCGGAGAGTCCCGTGACCTCCTCCACGACCGTTCCTATCCTCGAGTCATCGGCTGCGCTCAGCACATAGATATGCCCAAAATCGAAATCCTGCTCAATGTCTATGAACTGCGAGAATACAAGGGTCGCCTCGGACGCACCCGTGAGATCAATCGAGGGAGATCGCAACCAGGCATTGGCCTCGTTCTCATACTTGCCATTCAGGTTCGTGCCATAACAGTTCGGGAGCGTGTTTGCCTCGGCAGGCCCCAGGTTTGCATTCACCGGGGACCCAAGTTCCCAGTTTGTCCCGTTCACTCCGTCGTTGCCGGTCGTCCAACCGGGAGCCCCCCCGTCGAAGCTTTCAGCGTAGGCCTCTGTCGGAGGCTTCGGATAGCCCTCCACGACAAACAGGCGGAACGGATCCGCGGGACGGTTGATCACCAGCGTGTTAGTCGGCGGGGTTGCCTCAATTCCCTCGCCCCCTCCCAGAAGCGGCCAATTGACCGGAGGGGCGCTGGCAGGATCGGTCTCCGTCCGGATGTTGTAGAGCTGGCCAGGTTCACTTGCCCAAGAAAGGACGAGCGTTTCATTCTCGCCCGCTTCCACTGAAAACGGAATCCGGGGCGTCTCACAGCTCGTGATCTCAAACGCGACCTCTCCAATTCCAACCCGGTCCCCACCGGGAATCTCTCCTCCACTCCCGTCGCCGGGTGCGACAAAGTGATTGTCCACGCAGGTCAACTCCACGTAACGCGCAACGACCTCCTGCCCGAACAGGAAGCTGAACCGGGAGGTATTATCTTCGTTCGGGAGCAGGCCTGAGTCGATTCCTCCGTATATCGGATTGAACCCAATCGAGGTTCCAAACCCGGCAGGGCCATCCCCCTCCGTCGCAAACCTCAGGCTGAACTCACTCAGCCCGTTGGAATTGGATGCCGAATACCCCCACACACTGATTTCGCACAGTGGTACATTCTGACCCAGATCGAAGATCAGGACAGGCTGGCCGGTCGTCTCAATGTAATCGCAGGGGAACCCGCAGGCCGCGGTTACCCAGTTGCCGTTTGCTCCATCCGAGGTCTTGCTATGAGGTTGTGCGGCGTCAAACCCCTGACCGGGTCCCTGGATCAGATTTGAGACCGGCCAGAGATCATTCGCAGCAGTCGAGGATTCCACGCTGGTGATGGGATAAAACTGGGCTGTATCACCCAGCGCAACCGCAGTGATCAGAACCTCCGCAGTAGGACTGTCCGGATCATTGCTCGATACCTCGAGGGTTGCTGCGACCGGACCGTTCAACCCTGCAGGATTGAATTCCACCTCGATGAATGCACTGCTTAACGACGGTATTGAAGCCGGTATCGCAAGCACCGTAAAAGCCTCTTTCTCCGGCCCGGAAAACACCGCATCCGTGAGAACAAGGGCGCTGCCCCCGCCATTTTCGATCAACACCTCGAAGGTCTCCGACAAGGGGACGCGACCCCGGTCGATCGGACCAGGAACAATAATATCCTGCTCGGTGGGGGGAACGGTTCCAGTGAGGAGGACCTCCTTGACGGGAACAACCGGATCATTGCTGGAGATCTCCATGATCGCGGATACTGGTCCAACCAGTCCCACTGGATCAAACTGCACTTCGATAACATCCGAGCCGAGGCTGGCCAGATTGGACGGAAAAGAGGCGGCATCAAAAGCAGCTGCATTAGGGCCGGTGAAAACGATATCGGAGATTACAAGTGCGGCACCTCCAGTATTCCCAACCGGCAAATCGTAGACATCGCGGGACGTCGTCAGTGCCAGTTCGATCTCTCCACCTATCGAGATCTGAGGATCAGGAGCGAGCTCCACGGCCTCGAATGCCACTTCACCCAACCCTACCCGGTCCCCTCCGGCAGGACCGTCAGGTCCTCCCGACCCCCCGTTGGTGATATGGGTCGACTCAGCAGTCAACTCCACATAGCGGGCGGTCACGACCTGATCGAAAGGGAAGCTCTGCCGCGTCGTATCATCATTCGTCGCAGCGAACGAGGGGTTGTAGGTGATTGAGCCTCCAAGGCCGGCTTCTCCCTCGGCCTCCGTTCCGAAACGCAGTGAAAAGTCCTTGGCGCCGTTGGCATTGCCGGAGGAATACCCCCAGATGCTGATCTCGGAGAGCGTGACATCCGCGCCGAGATCAAAAACCAACACCGGCTCGCCGGCGACTTGGATAAAGTCAGACGGAAATCCGCCCGGGGCACCTGTCACCCAGTTCCCCGTTGAACCAGCGGAAATCTTACTATGGGGCTCATTGGCATCGATGCCCACTCCCGGGCCCTGGATCAGGTTGGAAACCGGCCAAAGGTCACCCACGGTAGTGGTCGTCACCGACGAAATCGGGTGGAATTCCGCACCTTGAAGCGAGAACGAAAACCCGAATATTAGCGGAAGAAGGCGAAGAAAATACGAGGTGTTCATGAATACTGTGCGATGGCCGATGTTATGAGGATGGTGAACAAACACGAACGCCCACCCTGGTATTGAACCGAGGTGGGCGCTCTCAAAAGATTGTCAGGGCTTGGGTTAACACCGTCGACGGCGCAGGACCAGACCGGTGAGGGCAACAAGCCCCAGCACCGAGGTGGATGGCTCCGGAATACCGAAAGCGACTTCTCCGAGGCCCACCCGGTCTCCCCCGGCCGGCCCGTCAGGACCTCCCACACCTCCGCCGCTGATGTGGGTGGAATTGATGGTCATCTCCACATAACGCGCACTCACTCTTTCGAAATCATTTGTCTGCATCTGGGTATCATTGATTGACATCGAGAATGACGGGTTCGCGGCAATTGATGTGCCGAATCCACCAAGTCCGTCCCCGTCCGTGGCAAAGCGAAGACTGAAGTCCTTGGCGCCATTGGCGTTTGAAACGGAATATCCCCACGTATGGACCTGACTTATCGCCGTATCGGCACCCAGGTCGAAGGTCAGCACCGGCGCCCCGGCAACTTCGATGAAGTCAGAGGGAAAACCTCCCGGAGCACCCGTCACCCAGTTCCCCGCTGATCCCCCGGACGTCTTATCAAAAGGATGCTCGTTCTGAATTCCCACTCCCGGACCCTGGATCAAATTCGAGACCGGCCAGAGATCACCAGTTGTCGACGTAGTGACGCCTACCGGAGTGATGATGACCGTGCTTCCTTCCACAAAAGCGACGGAAGCTGCCAATAAAACCAGTGAAAGAAGGGAGTTTTTCATATTTCTGCTAGGCTGCATGCAGCAATCCTTGTGCCAAATCCTTCAAGCGCAAGGAGAGAATGCCCTAATCTTTGTGAACATCCGGTTCCCGGAGAAAAGCACGGACAGGCCCGCCATTGGTGGCGATCACCACATCGGACAACCCATCCCCGTTGAGATCAACAACGCCCACATCTGTGGCATCCCCGGGAACGGAGATCCCACTTCGCGCCGGACCGATCGGCACAAATCCTCCTGTCCCATCCCCGCGCAGGAGAAGGCTCAAGCCCCCGGCCATCCGACCGGTCTCCCGCTGCGGACCAAAAAAGTTCTGGGCCACGAGGAGGTCCAGGCTCCCGTCTCCATCCACTTCCAGAAAAGCCAGCCCGAACCCCGGTGAGGCCTGGGCAATTCTGGGAAGGGGCTGAAACTGGAAGGCTCCACCCTCGTTCAGCAGAATCCCGCTCTCCAACGTGTTTGCCTCGAGACGGAGGCAATTGCCGGTAACGGACTCCGGATAGATTTCCTTCAGGCTGGCACTCGCAAAAGCGTGAAAGGTCGAAAACTTCTCGCCCAGGTGCGGCATCGCACTGGTGGAACAGCTTTTCCCTCTCACAGGGAGCCAGCCACCATCCTCCGACCTCTTCGCCTCGACCACGTTCTTTTTGCCGGTTGCCGAAAAGTCTGCATGAAAAACAACCTGCGGCTTCTTGGCGCTTGGCTGATACTTGGTATTCAACCCAAAGTTGCTCACTGCGAAATCCAGGTCCCCATCGGCATCAACGTCTCCTGCCGCAATTCCGTTCCACCAGCCGAGCAACTTACCCAAGCCGCGCTCGCCTGTCGCATCCCTGAGGGCCCCCTCCACGTTTATGAAACAGCGTATCGCCCCATACTCCGTCGTCGTCATCAGGTCCGGCCAGCTGTCGCCGTCGACATCCGCCCAGATCGCATCCGTCACCATTCCGATCTCGAGGGGTGAATCGTCAACCGAAAACCTTCCTCCCTCGTTCTTCAGCAGATAGCTCTTTGGCGAGGTCGGATACAACCCCGGGACTACCCGCGACCCCACAAAAAGGTCAAGGTCACCGTCGCGGTCAAAATCACCAACCGCGACCGGTCCGGCGCTTTCGCGCAAGTCCGGCAGGGCTCCGACAGCCTTGACGAACCTCACAGTCCCATTCTCTGCTCCCTCGTTGAGGTAGAGGCGATCCCTGTAGCTTTCGTCTCCGAGCGGCGCCTCGACTCCGCCACTGGCCACAAAGAGGTCCAGGTCACCATCTCCATCCACATCCAGGAATGCACACCCCATGTCTTCGCTCTCCCTGTCTTGCGTGAAAACAGTTTCCCTCTCGACCCCGATGAACTCCCCGTTCCGGTTCAGAAAGAGCTGGCCTGCCTGGCCGGCACCCCCGCCCAGGTAAAAATCTGCACTGCCGTCACCATCGACATCTCCCCAGGCAAAGGAAGGCCCGAGCTGAGACAGTTTGTTCGGGAGGAGTGGCTGCACCGCAAAATCATCGTAGGGCCGCTCCTTGTGTACGGCTTCAACCAGAACATCGCTCGCCATGAACAACGGAGCTGGTTCCACCTCCCCTGGATCCTGCGTGGTCACCTTCCCGGGCTCGGTGATCGTGTAAAGGCGATCCGGTTCCAGGTCGGCGAAGCTTTGCCGTGCTCCGCTTGGCCAGCGCACCACCAGTTCATCAATTCTCTCTGCCAAACCCAGACCGATCGAAATCGCGCCGGGATCATCCGCTGACATGTAGCCTCCGCCCCCGTTGTGGTAGCGCACGTGCTTTCCACCCGGGGTAACAAGCTCGACCCGCGCCCCTATTCCCGACCTGTTGCTGCTTGTCCCCCGCAGTCGAACAACAATCCGCCGGTGCTCAGCGGAGGAGTTCCGGTAGACCCCCGGCGCCCCCCCGAAATTGTTCACGATGAGATCAAGGTCTCCATCTCCGTCGAGATCTCCGAGACCGGCTCCAAAACTGATCGCCAGCTCCCCGATGCCCCACTGCTTGCCATCCTCGATGAATGCATAATCCCCCATGTTCCGGAATACGAGGTTCTCCTCCGGCAGCCGGGGCGCTTCGCGCCATGCGCTCGGGTCGCTTGCTCTGCCGGTCTTGGACAGCTCAGCTGCAAAATCACTGTTCAGGTAGTCAAACGGAAAGCCGTTTGTCGCGAAAACATCTTCTCTTCCATCCTCATCAAGGTCAGCGATCTTGATGGACCACGTCCAGTTGGAACTCGCCAATCCACTGAGGTGCGCAATCTCCATGAAGCGCTTCGTTCCGGTGTTGAGATACACCGCGTTACGCATGAACTGCCGAGGCTCGGCGGTGTCGAGGAACCAAGCCACCGCATCCATCGAGCCCATGGACACCTTCTCCCGGTAATGTGTGGTCGCGGACATGTCCGCCGCTACCAGGTCGAGACGCCCGTCATTGTTGAGGTCTCCCGTCGCAGAGCCCATCGTGAACCAAGGCGTATGCGGAAGGGCTTCTCCCAGGACATTCTCAAAGGTCCCGTCGCCCTGATTGCGATAAAACTTGTCCGGGTCGGTAAAGTCGTTCGAAACGTAAAGGTCAGGATAGCCATCCGCATCGTAATCCCACCAAGTCACGTCCAGCCCGTGGTCCGGACCATCGATCCCCGACTCCTTGCTCACGTCCTTGAATTTCAGTTCACCAGTCTCGGCGAGCATGTTACGGAAGAGGTGATCAAACTGGCCCGCCTTGGTGAATTTCTGCTCTCCACCCGGCAGGTTGATGATACTCACCAACTCCTCATACTCCTTCTTCACCGTGTAGCTGCCGGGCCCGCCTTCATATTCGATCTTGGGATTACCGATTGGCTCCCGTCGGTTGGTCACGAGATAGGCATCGAGGTCGCCGTCGAGGTCGTAGTCCGCGAAGGCCATCTTCACGTTTGCTCCCATGAAGTGGAGACCGGTGTCCCGGGCCTGCTCGACAAACGTTCCATTGCCCCGGTTGACAAACAGGTAGTTCTCAGAGGAGTACGCACAGACATAGAGGTCCAGGTGCCCGTCGTTGTTGACATCCGCAAAGCTCGCTCCCGTACACCAGGACCCTGCCGTTTTCACCCCCGCCTTCGCCGTCACATCACGAAACCGAA
>CAWWCX010000187.1:0-7893 GCA_963935445.1 uncultured Roseibacillus sp. | reverse complement strand
CCTCGTCCCGGGGGAAGACATGGCTGGCACTCGGAGCAGAGGACCCCTTTGTCAGTCAAGGGGGCCCGGTGTTGCAGACTTATTTTGCTGCCGGCTTCTCGAAGATCATGAAGTGCTGCCAGGGAAGAAGCTTGGAATCGGTGCTCTTCCATTTCAGGCCGACGACTTCCATCTCCTTGCGGGACTGGGCGACGCTCATCTTATGGAGTGGCTTGATAGGGACCTTGGGATCCTCGGCGCGGTACTCCAGGAGAATCACCCGGCCGCCAGGTCGCAGGGCCTTGAAGATGGACTCCATCATCTCCCGGGGATGGGAGAACTCGTGGTAGGCATCCACCATGAGAGCGGCATCGATGGAGTCGGGCTTGAGCCTGGTGTCCTCGACAGTGCCGAGGTGAGCCTCCACGTTTGTGAGGCCGAGTTTCTTTTCCTTGTTCTCAAGGAAGGAAATCATCTCGGGTTGAATGTCGACCGCCACGACCTTGCCCTTGGGGACGAGTGGGGCAAGGCGGAAGGTGTAGTAGCCGGATCCCGCCCCGATGTCTGCGATGACATCGGTTTCCTTGAGGTTGAGCGCGGCAATCGCCTTGCTGGGAGCTTCCTCGTCCTCACGGTTCGACCGCTCAAGCCAGCGAATGGCCTGATGGCCCATCACGTAGGAGATTTCCCGGCCCATGTAGAACTTTCCGATCCCGTCGAAGGTCTTGCGGCCCTTGCTGTAGTGGCTGGGCCAGCCGTCCGCCCCTCGTTTTTGCTCCTTGCCCGGACCCTCTGCCGTGGAGGTGAGGACAAAGGCCAAGGGGATTGCGAAGTTGAGAAGGAGGAGACGCTTCATGGATCTGCAGACAGGATTTCAGGATCTTAAACCAGTTGGACGGGTGCAATCAGAAAGAGGCCGCGTAACCGGGTGATCTGAACGGGAGGTCAATTTGCGGCGGGGCCGCCCCTGCGCATGTCGTGGGGAATGACCCTGCGGTCCGTGTAATAGGGAAAGAGCCAGAGGTCATTGCGGGCCCTGAGAACGTCGCGGGGCTGCAGGTCCCGGGTCTGGATGTTTGTGAGATAGAAATATTTTCCATGGTGGTGTTCCTTCATGAAGGCGCTTACGGTGGGGAGCTTGTCCGCGAGGCTCCGGAGGTAGGGATCACCAGCGGGATTCCACCAAGCTTTCCCTGCGTTGGCTTTGCAAGCGCGGGAGTCCCAGTCACGGAACCTGCGGGTGAATCCCTGTTGCTCGTAACCGTATTCGTTCAGCGAGTCATTAAGCCACGCCCGGTAGAAGACGTAGAGGTTGACGTTGAAGGGCTTCTCCTGAAGGCCGGTGATCCTCATGGGGAAATAGATCCCATCCCGGCCACCGGTTTCAAAAGTAAAGCGCAGCGGGTGTAGCTGGGCGTGCGCAGCGCCTTGTTTCCTGATGACCCCGCTCACCCGGACGCAGGCGAAGACATAGTCCCGCCGGCGGTATTCCTCGATGAGTTTTTCACCCCCCACGATGGGTTGAAACCCTTCCTTTACGAGCCAGTTGTTGAGCACCCCTTCCTTGTTCTCCTTCACCACGACGACATCGAAGGAGCCGACCACATCGCGGGAGATGACCCGCACGGAACCTGTGTCCGGGGTGGCGAGCGGCCGGGCCTGGTTGGCGGCTTTCTCGCGCTTCCCGGCATGCCTCGGGGGATGGAGGCGGGCCTGCACATAGTTGTGGAGTTCTTCGAAGAGCTTGGGGTCGGATTTGCTCGTGGTTGGGGCATTGGGCAGGGGAACGATCCAGGCGAAGTTGCTGGCCTCGCCTTCCACCGTGATCTTGATGATCAGATCCTCCACCGCGCTCTGCTTGGCCGAGCCCTCCCGGAAGATGATGATGGCCTCCTGCGAGCGTTCGTTGAGCGAGCCCTTGTAGTTGATGGGGGGGCGCACGAGACCGTCTCCTAGAAGGGCGCAGGGCGCGATCACTACGGCTGCGAGAAGGGAGGGGAACGATTTCATGAGTGTTTCCTGCGGATATCGGAGTGCGCTTCGGGGGGCGAGCGGAAAGATCTTGAGAGAGCCCGGAGCGGACGGCCCCGCTCAGTGTTGGTCAGCTTCCCAGTAGCCCTGTTCCCAGCGGGCGGCCTGCGGTGGGATCTGGTCCTCGGTCTTCTCCCTGTCGGCGAGGGTGAACACGACCGCGAGGGGCGTTTTCCCGGGACGCGCGCCCCGGGTGTAGGGGCCATGGCCCCAGTGGTTTCCAACCGCGACCAGCTTCAACTCGAGCTGGTTGCTCGCTGGCATACTGTGGATGAACCCGTCCAGTTCGCCCTTGTAACCCCGCAGGCGATCCTTCGTCTCGAGGTGGAAGAGTCCCCGGACCCGGACCCTTTTCCCGGCTCGCGGGTTGGAGGGGTCAGGGAGCGGGCTTACCTCCAGCTCGAGTTTGCGGACTTCATCGCGGCGCCAGTGCGGAGGCTCCCCACGAGTGTTGTCGACCAGGTGGAAGCGGGCGATGCGCATGGCCAAGGCAGGCGGAAGACTCCGGCTGGTGCCCGAGGGGCCCGGGTTGGTGAGCTTGGTCAGTTCCGTCTTTTTCACCCAGAGGTGATCAGTAGCCACGCCCAAGCCCTTGTGCCGAAACCGGGTTGTGTCGGGTTCCGGCTCGCGACAGGCGGTGTAGGAATCGCCTTCCCTGTTGAGAGCGCGGGTGTGCACCTTCACGGGAATGGTGTCAGCTTCCACCGGCCGGGCGTAGCGCGGATCGCGCTTGCTCAAGGGCAGGTCCGGAACCTTGAGCGCGCCAGGGCGGCGTTCCGCGGCGGGAAGGGCCCTGAAGCGGCGGAGGCTGTCCTGCAGCATGTTGATGATGCGCCGGGGGTCGCGGTTGTTGTTAAAGCCAAGCAGCTTTCCCGAAGCGGTGAAGGCATAGCGTCCCTGCCGGGTCCCGCCGCCAGCTCCCTTGCGCGGGCCTTGGTCGGCTACCGAGCGAAAGAAGGTCCCCACTGCATCCTTTTGCCGCCGCTGATACCAGTCGTCGGCCGCGACGAGAATGAAGTGCTCGCGCAGGAGCTTCTGCACCTCGGGATGCCCGAAGACGAACTCACGGTCCGCCACGCCGTTGTTTCAGGTGCAGCCGAGTGGGTGCCCGTCCATTTCCCAGAGGAAGATTGGCTTGCCCGCGCGGGCCGCATGCTGACGGGCCTGCCAGAGGTCAATTTTCCAGCCCAGCTCGAGCCAGCCCGAGGAGGATTTCCCGGGCGTGCAAAGGGCCGAGATCTGCGCGAACTGGGTGGGGGAAATATCGCCCACGCTGTTGGTGGCAGCGAGACCCAGCAGGAGAAGGGTTTGTGAAAATGCGTTCATGCCTCTGGACAATACCACACCGGGCGAGGAGTTTTTCAGCCAGCAGGGAGATTATTCGAAATCGCGTTGGATTTCCCGGAGAGCCAGCCCACCTGAGGATGCAGGGTTTTGGGATTCTTTCTGGACCATGGACAAAAATGACACAATCTCAGGGGTTTATGCGCCTAGTCCTGAGTAAAGCAACCCGGGACATGACATTCAGACATCTGCCCTGAGATCATATGAAAATATCGACCGACCTGGAAAGCAGGCACGGCTCACCTCGAGAGCGCACGGCCTCCCGGACTGTTCAGCGGCCAATCTTCGCGAGCCTTTTGATCGTGGCCTGTGCGACGCTGCCAGCCCCGGGCGCAATCGTCTCATGGGGTCCGGTCAACTCGGGGATTGAAGTTGGGGACGTTCTGGAAACTGGAAGCCCTTTTTTGGCGGTTAATGGCGGGAAACCGCCAATTGCGGATATAGTCGTCGGAACCAATGCGTTTACCGTTGGTGGTTTTGACCGGGGAACGAGCAGCCGCTTCTTTCTTAACGGGGAGTTGATGCGGCCGGGTGGACCGAATGGTGTGATCAATAGCCAGGACTGGGGAGATTTCGGCTGGGCTCCTCATTCCGGCAGCTTCGCTTTTGATGATGTCCTCGATAGTTACACCCGGGTGCAGCACTTTACCAACTTGGGAGAGGGCCGATGGACCAGAGGTCACATTTCCATTATCGGCCTTACTGTTGGGAACACATACGAGGCGCAATTCATCAGTGCGAACAGCGAAGAATCTGTGAACCCGAACTTCCCTGGAACTTTATCGGAAAGGACACTTTTCATGACGGATGGAAATGGGAACGATAGCGGAGATTTGACCAGGGGGCTTGGGGATTGGGTTGTCGGAACATTTGTGGCTGACGACACGGAGCAGGAATTCGCTGCGGTTGGTGAGTATGAAGTGATGCTGCAGGGATGGGTCGTGCGGGATCTGGGGGCTGCAATCCCTGAGCCGGGTGTTGCCCTTTGTTCATGTACGGCCCTGTTGTTAATGGCTGTCCGTCGCCGGGGAACGGTGTGACCGGTCCATCATGATTCCGGCCCGGGTCATGTCCCGGGAAGGGTGTTTTCGCTTTCCCCGGACAGGTCGCCGCCGGCAATGGCTGGGCGGGCATTTGGAGAGCCGGGAAGTTCGTTGCTTTCCCGGGTTGGGATGCCCCCGGGGTGCTGTTCTTTGTGGCAGAATACAGACCGAGGGTTTCCGGCATCTGATCGCGTGATTCGAGCCTTCTTTACAGCATCCGGGCGATTGATCATCGTGTGACATACACGCAGACTACCATGACATTTTTCACTGTTCGCTCGTTGACCCCGTCTCTGCCTCTTTTCCTTCTCGCTGTGCTCGGGGTAGCTGTGAGTGCTCCGGATGAGGGGAACCCCGATACGTTAGAAAAGCGGAAGGCGGAGGGAGGCGAAGAGTCGCTGAAGGCGCTCCTCATCACGGGCGGTTGCTGCCACGATTACAACAGCCAGAAGGTTATTATTCCCGGTGGGATCAGTGAGCGTGCCAAGGTGGATTGGACCATCGTGCACGAGGGCGGAACATCCCGGAATCACAAGGTCAGCATTTATTCCAAGGAAAACTGGGCCGAGGGCTATGATGTCATCGTGCACAATGAATGTTTTGGCGGGGTGAAGGACGACGCGTTCGTGGAAGCGATCGCGAGGGCTCATGCGTCGACTCCCGCGGTGGTCCTGCACTGCACCATGCACAGCTACCGCGCCGCACCGAAAGGGGCTGAGGAATGGCGCAGGTTTCTCGGGGTGACCTCGCACAACCACGGGCGCCACGCTCCCATCAAGATGACGAACCTCAAGCCAGACCACCCGGTGATGAAAGGTTTTCCCGCGGAGTGGACCACTCCGAAGGGGGAGCTCTATCGGATTGAGAAGGTATGGGATACGGCCACTCCGCTGGCCCGGGGAACCTCCGGTCCCAAAGAGAACCATATCTGTGTCTGGGTGAACGAGTATGGCGAAAACAAGAGCCGCGTGTTTGGAACAACCATCGGTCACCACAACGAAACCATGCTCGAGCCCACGTATCTTGACCTGGTCACCCGTGGGCTGCTCTGGGCCACTGGCAAGCTGGGCGCGGACGGCAAACCGCTCCCGGGATACGGGGCAAAGTAGCCGCCGGGCGGGCGCCTCTCAAGACAGCGCGGAGTCGACTCAGGGAGAAAGACAAGACCCGGGAGTGCAGCAGGCCGGGAGCCGGCCGGGGAGACTGGCTAGTCCCACCAGAATTCGTGGCCGAGGTTGTCGTCAGTGAGCAGCCGGTATCCCTCCGAGTTTTCGAGGATCTGACGCCTGCTCAGGAGGCTGACCGACTTCTCGACTTCGGAGTTCTCGTAGTTGTCGAGCAGGGAGACCACTTCGTTGATCCGGGACTCGCGGCCGGCTCCGTCGAAGACGGGCGTTCCTTCGATGGAGTATGTGTCGAGCGTGCGCCGCCAGCGTTCCTTGTCGAACCGGATGGGATCGGTGCTGGCCACGATGTTGTTGAGCAGCAGGACGGCATCAGGAAAGACGGTGGCGGCGGTTCGTTCCGCGCGGTAGGAACCGGTGGCATTGAACTGGTAGATCCCGCCCGGCTTGAGGTGAGCCTTGACCAGTTCCATGAACTCCCGGGAGAGAAGACTGGTAGCGTGTTCCCGCCAGTGGTGGGTTGTATTGGCGATGATGGCATCAAACTTGCGGTCCGGGTTTCGGCGGAGCCAGCGCCGGCCGTCGTCGACCACGATTTCGACCTTGGGGTTGTCAAGGATGCCACGGGTGCTCTCGATCCGGGGGATGACCCGCTCGCTGTAGGCGGCATTGATTTCGACTGCGGTGATGCGCTCGACCTGGGGGTGGTGAGCAAGAATCTGGGTCCAGGTTCCGCCTGAAAGTCCGATGACGAGGATTTCCCGCGGATTCTCGTGGACCGCAGAGAGGAAGTAGGGCCGGACCATCCATGAGCCGGGACGTAGTTCGGTGCCGAGATAACCGTCATACATTCCCCCCCCATAGATGCGATCGTCATCGTCGACGGTGATGACCCCGAAGCGGCTTTCCACGACCATCTGGAAGCGTTCGCCCTTGTAGTCCCGCTTCAATTGAAGCCGTTCGTAGAATCCGTCGAAGAGGTGAGGACCAGCGAGGAGGACGGCTGCCGAGGCGAGGGCCGTGCCGGCGAGCCAGCGACCGAGGGCCACCCCGCGTGCACCTGCGAACCACGCGACGCCTGCCGCGAGGAGGAGGCCGAGGACGGCGAGGAACACGGAGAACTGTGCAAAGCTGAAGCGGTCCATGAGGATGAAACCGCTGAAAAGGCTGCCTGCCCCTGATCCGAGGATGTTTCCGAGGTAGAGATAGGAAAGGCGGGCGCCCGCCCGGGCATCGGGAGGGATGGCAAAGTGGCAGATGAGGGGCAGGGCGGCTCCGAGAAAGGCCGCCGCGAGGATGATGAGTGGGAGCGTGGCGGCGAAGTGAATCCGGAGGACGAGGAGTGAAACGACTGGAGCCACCAGGAAGCCGAGGAGGTTGGCGAAGAGAACGAAGCGCGCAAGAGCGCGCAGGGACGACGCATCCTGGGAAGCGCCGTGGTAGCGCATGCTCCAGAGGGAGCCCAGAGCGAGTCCGATGAGGTAACTGCCCAGCAGGGCGCCAAAGGCCCACGCCCGTGAACCGGAAGCGAAATTGTAGAGGCGGACCCAGAGGATCTCGTAGCTCAAGGAGAGGTAGCCGGTGAGAGCGACGAGGAGGAGAGCGAGGACAAAGCGGCCGGTGGTTTCTCGCGTGGGATTCATGAGCGGCCTCCTTTCCTCCAGAAGTAGAGAATGGTGATCCCGGCGAGGACGTTGAGGGTGACTGCGAGGAAGACCGACTTGGTGAGGCCGAGGAGACCGAGCACGCAGAAGGCGGCGAGGAGGGCTCCGATCCCGGCTCCGAGGGTGTTGACGAAGTAAAGCATGCTCACTGAGTAACCGACATTTCGGGACGCATTCACGTAGTGGGCAACGAGGAGCGGCAGCGTGCTGCCCATGAGCAGGGTGGGAATCAGCACGAGCGTAAAACAGAGAGCGCCCTTGAAGAGGCCGGTCATTTGTTCGGTCATCACGCCCACGGACTCAAAGAGCCAGAGCGAAAGGGCTCCGTAGGCTCCGATCAGAATCTCGATGCACCCGAAGAGGAAGAGGAGCGAGGCCCCTGGACGTTTGGACAAGGTCCCCCCGGCAAGGCTGCCGAGGCCGAGGCCCAGCATGAAGGCCGACACGACCATTGTTACCGACTCGATGTTGCTGCCGTAGATGAGGAGGAGTGCGCGCTGCCAGATCAGCTGGTAGAGAAGTGCGCTGACCCCGGAGACCGCGAAGACGACGAAGAGCACGCGGGTGGGAAGGCCCAGCCCCTCTTTCGTGTGCTTCGGTAATGCCTCGTCCTGCTCCGCCATCGCCCCGGGAGCGAAAGTCCAGACCACATTCCCCCTCTTTGCTGTCTCTTATACACATCTCCGAGCCCACGAGACCGTACTAGAT